>JAVBSA010000169.1:0-4684 GCA_031556915.1 Victivallis sp. | reverse complement strand
TGGGCCATCGGGCTGACGCGGGGGAGCCGGGCCCGGGAACGGTTCCAGGCGCTCGAACAATTCTTCACTTCCGATGATTACCCGGAGTATTGCCGCCAGATCCACGGATTCCCGGCCAACGCCGATCCTTTGATTCCGGAGCTGGCCGGAATCCTGCGGGAAAGTTCTCCGTCGCTCCAGGTGACCAGTCCGAACGCGGTCAACTGTTTCCGCGAGACGCTCGATGTCGTGTTCTCGCACAAACTCCCGCTCACCCGGGAGCAGTGCGCCGATTTCAGGCAGAAGATAAACGCCAGACTTTAATTCAATCCCGTTTCTTCATTCAGGCGGCGGAAGAATTCTTCCATGAACGCCGCGCGGCTGCGGGCGATGAGGCGGCCGGGACCGGTCAGCATGGCGTCGGGCAGGTGGCGCAGTTTCACCAGGTACTCGCGGTAGGCCGAGTCTTCGCGGCTGTAGGGCGGTGAGCTCAGCGCCTCTTCGGCGGTGTTGTGCAACCGGGCGTGTTCGCGCCCGGCGAACAGGAAGGCGCGCCCGACGCCGACGGCGCCGAGGGAGTCGAGCTTGTCGGCGTCATACACGATTTTGCCTTCCAGCGTGACGGGGGCGCAATTGTCGCGGTAGCGGTGGGTCCGCACGGCTTCGGAGACGGTTTGGATTGTTTTGGAATCGAATCCGGCATCGGCGAGAAGGGGGGCCAGCAGCGCCGCCCCGAGCTCCGCGTGACACACTTCGCCTTTGGAGGCCATCTCCTCGGGGCGCGCGAAATCATGCAGCAACGCCGCCAGCCGCACGATCCGGCGATCCGCCTGCGGCAGTTCGTTCGCCAGCCGTTCGGCGTTGGCCAGCACCCGCGAGGTGTGGTCGAAATCATGGCAGCCGCTGGCGTCGTCGAGCTTGGCTTTCACCTGTTGCGCGACGGAGCTGAAACGCTCCTCGAATTCCGCTGCGTTCATCTTCATGAGAGAATCATTGTCCCGATGCCGAGAATGGTTCCCAGCTGATAGACGATGAACGTGATCACGTAGGCGACGATGGTAAAGCCGGCCACCTGTGCGAGCATGAATCCCCAGGAATTCGCCTCGCGCTTCACCACCGCCATCGTGGCGATGCAGGGCACCGTCAGCAGGCAGAAGAGCATGATGCAGAAGGCCTGAAGCGGGGTGTAACTGCTGCGCAAAGCGCTTTGGAGCGTCTCTTCGCCGGCTTCGGTGTCTTCGACCGCGTAGAGGATGCCGAGCTGGGAAACGAACAACTCTTTGGCGGCGAAAGCGCCGATCAGGGCGGAGCTGACTTTCCAGTCGAAACCGATGGGTTCCATTACGACTTCCAATCCTCTGCCGATGCGCCCGGCGATGGAATATTCCAGAAGCTCACCTTTGCGGGCGCCGGAGAGTTCGGCGATCTGCGCCGCTTTTTCTTCCTCTCCCATGTTGGAATTTTCGACGTTGGCGATGGCCGCGCCGTAATCCTGCGAAAACGCTGTTTTCTCCGGGAACGTATTGATGAGGAAGAGAACGATCGAGGCCAGCAGGATCAGCGTACCCGCCTTCTGCAGATACATGGAGGTTTTTTCCCACATCAATGTGAGGATGCTCCGCAATGTGGGCAGCCGGTAGGGGGGGAGCTCCATGACGAACACTTCGCCTTCGCCCTTGAATACGGTCGATTTCAGGAACAGCGCGGCTCCGAGCGCCACTACGATGCCGATGAGGTAGAGAATCCACATGGTGAGCGCCTGATAACGCGCGGCGAAGAAGGCCGGAATCAGCATCGCGTAGATCGGCAGCCGCGCGCCGCAGCTGATGAAGGGCAGCACCATGATGGTGGTTTTGCGGTCGCTTTAGTTGTCGATGGTGCCGGTCGCCAACACCCCCGGCCCGGCACAGCCCCACCCGACCAACATCCGGATGAAGCTGTTGCCGTGGCGCCCGAACATATTCCAGAATCCAAACAGGATGAAGGCGGCGCGCGCCATATACCCGGTTCCTTCCAGAATCGCAATGGCGAGGAAGAGGAAGAGAATGTTGGGCAGGAAAACCAGGACCTGACCGACGCCGCCCTTGATGATCCCTTCGGCAATCAGCCGCCGCAGGAAATCGGCCTGTCCTTCCGGCCAGACCGCGTTCACCGTGTTGCCGAGCCAGTCGAAGAACATTCCGAGCAGCGTCATCGGGTAGTCCGCCACCGTGAAGGTGAATTGGAATACCAGATACATCATGATGAGGAAGATCGGAATCCCCAGGAACTGGTTGGTGACGATCTTGTCGATCCGGTCGGAGAGCTGCCGCCGCTGGTCGCTGCTGACGGTGATCGCTTCGCGGCAGGCGCCCGCGATCACGCCGTAGCGGACGTCGGCCATCAAGGTCTGGCTGTTGATGCCGTTGCGGTTGGCGATCTGGCGGCGCCACTCTTCGGCTTCGGCGCAGAACTGGGAGAATTCCGGGCGGCGGCAGAGTTCTGCGTCGTCCTCCAGCACTTTGATGGCAAAATAGCGCGCCGGAATCCGGCGCGTTTCCGACGCCCGCACCGCATCGACCTTGGGGGTCAAAGCGCGGATCGCCTCGTCGGTTTTGGGGCCGTATTTGGGTTTGATGGGGCGCTGGGGAGCCGCTTCGCCGGCGATGCGGGCGATGACATCGCGGAGCTCTTCGATACCGACGCCGGTGTAACCGATGGTTTTCACGCCGGGCGCGCCGAAGAAGCGTTCGAGCATGGAGTAATCGATTTTGAGGCCCTGCTTTTCGGCGTCGTCCACCATGTTGAACACCAGCAGCATGGGCAGATCGAGTTCGGTCAGCTGGGTGGTGAGATAAAGGTTGCGCTGGGCGTTGCCGGAGTCGATGACGTCCAGCACCAGGTCGATCTCGCTGCCGAGCAGTTCTTGAAGCGCGACTTTTTCCTCCGGCGAGGAAGACGAGAGACTGTAAATGCCGGGCAGGTCGATCACTTCGATCCTGACTTCACCGACCTTGAACGAGCCTGTTTTGCGTTCGACCGTCACGCCGGGATAATTGCCGACATGCTGCCGGGTGCCGGTCAGGCGGTTGAAGATGGTGGTTTTGCCGCAATTGGGATTTCCCGCCAGAGCGACCCTGAAAACCTTGTTCTCCATGATGGAATATGCCTTAATGATATAAAATTAGTTTTAACTAAATACCGGAGTAAAAAAACAGGCCGTCACTCGGCCAGTTTCACCTGAATATGTGCGGCGTCCCGGCTGCGGAGCGAGAGACTGCTGCCCATGACCTTGATTCTAAGAAGATCGCCGAACGGGGCGTGACCTTCCAGTTGCAGCAAAGTGCCGGGAACCAGGCCGAGATCGGCGAACTTTCGGATTCCCCGGAGTTTTTCGCTCACGCGGACGACGACGGCGGCTTTCCCCTTGGGGAGTTCGCTTAATGGAATCACTTCACCCTCTTCGTTTTTGCAGACCTTCGGCATGGTGTTTTCGAGGTATTCGCGGAGCGGCGCGCAATCTTCCCGGTCGGAAATTGCTTCGACCAGGACCACGAGACGGGAGAGGACGGTTTCGCCGATCACATGTTCGATTTTGCATGCGGTGGAATCCGCCTCTGCGGGATTGAGCTTCAGGAGTTCGGCGAAAAAGCGCTTGAGCGCCATATGCCGGTGACGGATTACTGCGGCGGCCTCGGCGCCCTCCGGAGTCAGCACGACGGGAGCATGCGACTGGTATTCGATCAGGCAGCGTGCGGAAAGCGCCTGAAGCGCATTGGTGACGGAAGGCATCTTCACATTCATCCTGTCGGCGATATCCTTGGTATGGGCATGGCCTTTGCGCTCAATGATCTCGGCAATGGCCTCGAGATAATCCTCGAGACTGCTGGTCATCAGCTTATTGCTCATGAAAAATTTCCTTTCATTCTTTCCCTGTAATATACCACGGGAGAAGGAGCTTTTCAATCCACGAAATTAGTCAAAGCTAACCTTTTTTTGTAAAAATCTCATTTTTCTCTCTTGAAAAAATCAAAAAAAAGACTATTTTAATAAGACACGTCGCGGGGTAGAGCAGTGGCAGCTCATCAGGCTCATAACCTGAGGGTCAATGGTTCGATTCCATTCCCCGCTACCAATTACGATTCAGCCGTCCACTGGACGGCTTTTTTCTTGCCCGGAAACCGCCTGAACACAAAGACTTTGCGAAGCCACTGTTTTCTCCGCGTCTCCGGCTGAGGGTGAAAAACGCGCCCAAACCCTCTCTCTCTTGCCTTTTAGCGATATAACTCTCTGATTATAAGCAATGTTTCTTTTTGGATAGCTGAAATGGTTTTTCTCTATTATTAGAGTGGTATTTTACGATAAAGACGGATTTTTCTTCTGCTTTTAAAGCGATTCGAGATGACTTTTTTAGTGTCATGTACTACATTACTCATATAAGTATTAGGAAACGAAACCGTTACAAATTGTAACGTGCTCTAAACATTAAGGCTGGATGGTAGATTAGTCAGAAAGAAGAATGAAATGATGCCGAAGGAAACTGTGACTCAAGAAAATTTATTTGCTGTCCTTGAATTGCTCGACGGCCCGAAGATGAGGTATTGGGTTGATGGCGGCTGGGGTGTCGATATTCTCTGTGGAAAGCAGAACCGGGAACATCGCGAGGTCGATATCGATTTTGACGCGGTCTTTACCGATGTACTGTTGAATCGTTTGCAACAGACAG
>JAVBSA010000127.1:0-11638 GCA_031556915.1 Victivallis sp. | reverse complement strand
TTGCCAAGTCCATCCGCGAAAAAAAACGTAAAATTTATTCCCGCTTCCCATCCGCCCGGCCTTGAGGCTCTGCCTCAAGGCCCGCGGGTTAGGGCGACCAGATGGTGTCGGTGGCGAGGCCGGCGGGAAAGACTCTTACGTTTTTGTAGCGGCTGGATTGGGCGACGAGTGCGTGCCGTGCCACGAGGAACGTATAGGGTTGTTCTTCGTGTAAGATTCTGCCGAATTTGTGTGTGAGTTCGATTCGCTTGGCGGGGTCGAATGTTTTGCGCAGTTCGATGATGATATCGTCGGCTTCTTTATTGATGAAACCGACGTGGTTGCTGCCGCCTTTTTCGGTCTGGCTCGAGTGCCATACCTGATAGGGATCGGGGTCGAACGGGCTGGTCCATCCCAGGCAGCAGACTTCGAAGTTCAGTTCGCGGAGGCGTTCGATATAGACGGACCACTCGACGATCTGGATTTTCATATCGATTCCGGCGGTGGCGAGATTTTCCTTGATGATCGGCATCATGCGTTCCTGGATGGAATGGGAGGAGACTTGCAGAATGGTGAAAACGAATTTCCTGCCGTCTTTTTCCAGGATTCCATCGTTGTCGATGTCCCGCCACCCGGCTTCGGCGAGGAGTTTCTTTGCCTGTGCGGGGTCGCATGGCCACGGCTTGATGGATTTGTCGCAGTAGTTGGTGTCGGGCAGGAAGGGGCCGGTCACGCTTTCCGCCAGGCCGTGATAGACGTCGCGCACGATCCGGTCGCGGTCGATCAGCATGGTGAGGGCGCGCCGTACTTTTGCATCCGTAAAGAGCGGGTTGCGCAAGTTCCAGCCGATATAGGAGTAGGAGCGGTCCAGGTACTGATAGCGGTTGAGGGTGCCGCCGGTGAAGGGTTTGTCGTTCTTTGTCTGGATCCACTGTTCCGGGGTCATCCCCATTTTGTCGATGGTTCCCGAGTAGAGGGCTTGAAGCTTGGTGTTGTCGAGTTTGATGAGTTCATAAACCATTTCTTCCAGGGCGGGCGCCGCGCCGAAGCGGGTTCCGATGTATTTGGGGTTGCGGCGGAAGACGACTTTCTGTCCTTTGTCCCAGCGGACGAACTGATAGGGGCCGCAGCCGACGATCATGCGGTTGCGCTGGTGGTCGTCGTTGAACGCCTTGCCGTCGAAGGGGCCGTCGTAGGCGTGATAGAGGTGGCGCGGCAGCGGCGTCATGCCGAGGGTAAAGCTCATGGAACCGTAATATTCCTTGTTCCACCGCACTTCGAACTCGTAATCGTTGATGATTTTCACCTCTTCGAGATCCTGGTAATATCCGCGCAGGGGGGCGCAATTGACGTCGGGGTTCAAGATGACGTCGACCTGAAATTTGAAATCGTGGGCGGTCACTTCGACGTTGCGGTGCTCTTTGCCGGTGACGGGATCGGTGAAGTCGTGCCAGAGGATTCCTTTGCGGAGTTTGATGCGGTAGGTTTTATGGTCGGGGGAAATCTCCCAGGACTCGGCGAGGAGGGGTTCGAATTTTTCCGGATTCGCGTAATTGCGTTCCGCGAGCGAGGAGTTGCAGAGGCCGTGGAACTCCGCCACCGTCGCTTCGCCGTTGATGAGGTAGTTCATGTTGCCGGTGTCGGCGGTATACGCCTGGATCATCCGCCCGCCGACTTTGGCGGCGGGATCGAAGAATTCCCGGTTGGCGAAAGCGCCGGTGTCGACCACACTCGCGGCGGTTTGCGCCGGGGCGGCAAGCGAGATCCTGCCGGGGAGCGCATCGAGTTTTTCGATGACGCGCAGATTGCTTTCGCGCATCCGGTCGACCGATGAAACCAGGAGATAGCCGAACACCACCACCGCTGCGGTCAGCAATGTCAGGATGAATTTGAGATAGCCGTTTCCACCCATGGGAAATTCCTTTCTAACGCTGACTGATCCGATAAGTGAGCACCGCCCCTAAGATCTGGAAGATGATGTTGGGCAGCCACAGAAGATACTGCGGATAAAGTTTCGGGAAAGATGAAAGCGATTCGCAGAGGATGATCGAGAGGAAGAACACTCCCGCCAGGATCACGCTCAGGAACAGCCCGACCGACGTTTCGCGGCGACTGGTCCGGATCGCCAGCGGCAGCCCGAGCAGCAGGAACGCGATCGGCGAAAGGGCGAAGGCGATCCGCTGATTGAGCTCCACCTCCAATTCGGTCGTATCTTTGTTGAGCTGTTTGGTGAGCCGGATATGGCCCATCAGTTCGGCGAGCTTCATGTATTTCGCCTTGATGGTGATGCGCATCGCGTTGGCTTCTTTGCCGTAGTTGAAGTTGAATTCCAGCTGTTCGGAGAAGAGGCGCTGGGGGCCCTCCGCCTCGTTGGAGCTTTTGTTGATGATGAGACAGTCGAAGAGCCGCACGGTGAGGATCTGGGTTTCTTTGTCGACCAGCAGCTGGCCGCGGGCGGCGGAGATATCATGGGCGACCGATTTGCGGTCCGCGTTGAGGGTGTAGATCTGGACGCCCCGGATGCCGTTTTCGCCTTCTTTGTCGTCGATATAGATGATGGTGTCGTCGAAATAGATCTGTTTGCCCGGCTCGAACAGGGCGAGCGGCTGGTCGATGGCGGCGGTGGTCATGAGTTCACGCGACTTGCCGAGGGCCGGCGGCCCCACCTCGACCTGAAGATAAAGGCAGAGCAAGGTCAGGAAAAAGGTGATGATGAGGATCGGCGAAACGATCTGCATGATGGAGATTCCGCAGGCGCGCATGGCGGTGATCTCGGAATCGGCGGACATGCGGCCGAAAACCAGCATCACGGCCACCATCACCGCCCACGGCACGGTGAACGTAAGAACGATGGGCAGAATCAGCCCGGTGAACTCAAGGAACGTCCAGAAAGAGATTCCCTGTGAAACCATATCGAAAACCTTGATCAGGTTCGCTCCCGTCATGCCGAACGTCAGAATGCCGATCGCCATCGCGAACGCAAGCAGGAACCCCCGGGTCACATACCAATTGAGAATTTTCATAACAAAACAAAGACTCCTTATTTTATAAATTACACGTCAAAGGCGGTTTTTACAATCCACGGGATTTTTTTTCCTTTTTTTTGGATTCCGGCGTCATGCATCCGATATGCTCAAAACACCGGAAATTTACATAAATCATACCGAAAAATATTTTTACAACCGGCTCGCGCCCTTGAATAATTTCCAAATCGGACGTATTGTATTCCGTTCTGATTATAATAAGATCCATATGTTTTTTCAGGAAAGGTTCGATACGATGAAAAAGACCGGTGGCCGGCTTGCGGGAATGATTGTGCTGCTCTTGATCGGGGTTGCATTCGTCTTGGTCATGAATTATCTCTTCGACAACAACGGCGCCATCCACAGCCTCTTCTCGGGGCGGCCGGAAACGAGCCAGGTGATCGGCCAGGTGGAACCCGGCGCCGGAATCGAGACCCAGGCCGAGCGGCTGGATTACTTCGCCCGGCTCGCGATGCTGATTTTCTCGGTGATCGCGGTGCTTCAGTTTTTCGCTTTCTGCTCGGGCGTCATCGTACTCTCCGGGATCAAACACGGCGCAGATTCAGCTGAAATCAAGCTCAAACAGCTGGATAATGCCGACGTCTTCTTCGACGTGCCGCTTTACATCGGCCTCTTCGGTACGATTTCGGGCTTTCTGCTGCTGGTCTTTTCGCCCCACAACAGTTTGCTGATCGCATATTCTTCGACGCTGATCGGCATCATCATCAGCGTGGTGTTGCGTCTCGCGCTGCTCTACCCCTACCGTAAGGGGCTCCTGAGCGCAACCGGCGGCATCAAGGGAGGCGCTGCAAAGTGAATCGCTCCATTCTGATCGTCATGTGCGACTTCCTGGTTTCGGCCATGTTGTCGATGATGGCCAGCATGGCGCCGGGTACCGATGCCCGCTTCGGATACGGCGCCTCGCTCGACCGGAATTCGGCCGCGCTGATCATGGAAGAACTGAAAGTCCGCGGCGCCGAGCTGGAAGAGCTTCAGGCGCAATTGCGCAAATCCCAGGCGAACGAATTCTCCGAAGAACGCGAAGCGCAGATCAAGCGCCTCGAACAACAGCTCGCCGAAAACATCGCCAAAAGCGAACTTTTGGAGGCGCAGCTTGCGCTCCGCCCCGAAAATTCCGGTGTCCTTTCGTCGGAAGAACTTCAGAAACGGCTCGCCGAAGAGGTGAAAAAAAGGACTCTGGCCGCGACACGCGAACAGGGCGCCCAGATGGAATTGGAGCGCCTCCGCAACACCATGCGCCTGGTCGCCGGCAGCCTGGATAAGGTGAACACCAACTACACCGCCAGCCGCGAGGAGCTCGAGGCTGCGCGCAGGGCGCTGGAAGAGCGCGACAAACAATTGAGCAACCGCAAAGAGGATCTCTCGGCCAGCCAGGCGGAACTTGCCGCGGTGCGGAACTCCCTTCAGACGGAGCTCACCAGACTGGAGGAAGCCAGGCGGAAAACCGCCGCCCTCTCCGGCGAAGTCGCCTACACCCGCGGCCAGTTGAGCACGGTGGAGCGCGACCTGGCCTCGGCCCGCGACCAAGCCGACCGTTACCGCCGCCAGATGGAGCAGAAACAGCTCGAAGAACGCGACGCCAAACGCCAGCTCGACGATATGAAGTCGCAGTATCAGCTCGCGGTCACCCAGCTCACCCAGACCCGGAAAGATCTGGTCGAAACGAAAAGGACCGCCGACACCGCCGTCAGGGAACGCAACGAACAGGCCCAAACCATGCAGGCGAAACTGGTCGCGGCGGAAACCGCCACGGCAAAGCTTTCCCTCCTGGAACGCGAACTGGCGGTCGCCGAAGAGAAACTGCGGAGCGACGTGCTCGAACGGTACGGCTCCTCCGCCGTGCGCCTCAACCTCGCGCTGCTCGAAAACCGCATGGTGCTCGACCAGGAAGCGGGCGGCGTCTACTATTTGCCGCTGGTGAACATCGGCGGCAAGACGGTGATGCCCGGCTACCACAAGCAGCTGTTCGGCGACGACAAAAATCCCCTGATTTTCGACAAGATCTCCAAATTGGAATACCGGGTGAACCTCTCCGAAGCGCCGCCGGAAGAGGCGGGCACGCTGCTCCGCGGACCGCTGTTCCTGTTCCCGGAAGAACACCGCCTGGCCGCGGTCGAAATTTCCGTCAAGGGGCGCAAGCCTCTGGAAGCGGTCACCATCGAAGCGCTGAAGAAGCGCGGGCTCGGCGACCTTCACCTCTTCAAATCCTCCACCTTCGGCAAGGAGTCGACGAACCTGGCGGGGCGCTGCTCGCTGGATCTCGCCGCCAACGACAACTATCTTTACATCCGCAACCCCGGGCGCGGAACCGGCGGCGCCGAACTCCGCGCCGAGCCGGGCGACTTCATCATGACCAAGCAGGGGGAATTCGTCGGCATCGTGATCGGCTTGCAGAATTTCGATCTCGGCCGGCGCCAGGAGGCGAAATGCTACGTCCTCCCGGAAAATTTCACCTGGGAAAACGCCCCCACCGTGCGAATCGGCAAAACCGAAGGCCGGTTCTACGACGATTTCAGCCGGGATGTGCGGAAAATCCGTGAAAGCATCGGACGAACGGAATAGAAAGAGCGTGAAACCCGACGACCAGAGCGCCTATCCGGAAGAATGGGATGACGACCAGAAGACCCTGATTTACGGAATGGACAGCGAGACCATGCTCTCGCCGGAAGAATTGCGCCGCACCCTCGGACTCCCTGCCGGCAGCCGGATCGAAGACTACAAACAGCTTGCCGCCATCGGAATCGGCGGAATGGGCGCGGTCTTTTCGGCGTACGAACCCGGCTTGAACCGGGAAGTCGCGCTGAAAATCCTGCGCCCCCAATACCGCAGCAAAGCCGAACAGGTCGAGTGGTTCATCCGCGAAGCGCGGGCAACCGCCCAGATCGACCACCCCAACATTCCGCCGGTTCACCGCATGGGGGTTTTCGACGACGTCGGCGTCTACTTCACCATGAAGCGGGTGGACGGCGAAACGCTGCGGACAATCTTACGCAAACTCGAAGAGAACCGCAAGGGTTACCGCCACAGCTACACGCTCCGGCGGTTGCTTGAAATTTTCATCGGCGTCTGCAACGGCGTCGCGTTTGCCCACAGCCACGGGCTGCTGCACTGCGACCTCAAGCCCGGCAACATCATGATCGGGGACTACGGCGAAGTGATGGTGATGGATTGGGGCATGGCGCGCTATTCCGCCGAACGGGCCCGGAACGGCGCCGGCGCCCAATCCGAACTGGATCTCGAATTCGAACTCGGGTCCGGGAAGCCGAACGACATTCCGAGCCGCGCCGTCGTGGGGGGCACCCCCGCCTTCATGGCCCCGGAACAGCTCACGGGCGAAATCAGCGAACCCGCGGAAAGCTCGGATCTCTACGGGCTCGGCGCGATTCTCTACACCATCCTGACCTGGAAGAAGACGCCCTTCGACATTTCCCTCACCCCGGAAGAGCTTCAGCGCCGGGTGGCCGCCGGGCGCATCGTTCCGCCGCGCAAAGCCGCCCCTTCGGCGCAGCCGATTCCCCTGGAGCTCGAGGCCATCTGCCTCAAGGCGATGGCGCGCGACCGGAGCAACCGTTACCGGAGCGTGACCGAACTCCTGACCGACGTGCGGAATTACCTGGACGGTTACCCGGTGAAAGCCTATTCGCCGACGCCGCTTTACCGGTTCTCAAAGCTGCTCCGCCGGCGGCCGCTCATTCCGTCCGCGCTGCTGGCGGCGCTCCTGACCTGGTTCGGTTACTATGCTTTCATTCATGTGTCCAGCCTCTCCCAGAGCACGTCGCTCATCACCCTGGCGGAATTCAATTACACGCAAGCCAAGAATTACGGCGCGCTCGCCATGCGGAACTATAATTTGCTGCGCGAAAAAGACACCTCGCCGGGACGCACCCGGGAACTGGAAACCGAACTCCTCCGCATGACCGCGGAACAGGAGAACGGATACAATTCATCCCTGGAATTCATCAGCCGCGCGTCGGACTACGGCCTGCGTGAAACGAAAGTGGACCGGATGTGCCGCGACATTTTCAAATCGAACCTGGAGTTCTATTTGAAGGTGGAGAGTTACGATTTCCTCCTGAGTTTTCTCCGCCAGGCGCGGTTGCGCTGGAAAACGCTCTTCGACCGCGCGATATCGCAGGATCCCGCGCTCGCCTCCCTGGTCGCCCGGATCGACAACCGGCTCGGATCGCTCGAAATCACCGGCCGCGAATCGCCCGGCCGCAAACTCACCATCCGGAACCGCGAAAACCGCATCGTCTGGCTGAAAGGCAACAACGGCAGTCCCGAAGAAGGAATTCCCGCGGCGGAGCTGCCGATCGGCGAGGACTTTCACGTCTTCGAACTCCCGACCGGGCTGTACACGCTGGAAATTACCAACGCGGCCGGCCAGGTGGTTCGCGCCCCGGTTCAAATCGCACTGGCGCGCGGCACCCGCATCGGGTTGACCCAGCCGGAAAAACTGCCGCCGGGCGTCAGTTATGTTCCGGGCGGAGAATTTTTCCGCGGCGTCAGTTCCGGCCGGATGGGGATCGGCAAAAGTACGCTGCCCCCCTTTATGATCGGCCGCCACGAAGTCTCGTTCGCCGAATATCTCGCCTTCTGGACCAGCCTGACCGACGAAAAAGAGAAGAAAATCTGCCGTGGCTGGTTTGCCTTCGACGCCGACTCCGAAGAACGCCGCCCGATCTGGGACGCAGAGGGGGATCTCTCCCCGCCCTTCCGCTTCGATCTGCCGGTGGTCGGCATTTCCGGCGAAGCTGCCGAACGTTACTGCGCATGGCTCGGCAAACGGCTCGGCATGACCTGCCGGCTGCCCACCCGGCTCGAGTGGGAGAAGGCCGCGCGCGGCGTCGACGCCCGCACCTATGTCTGGGGCAACGATTACGAACCGGGTTACGCCCTGCTGCGCGACGCGCCGCGGGCAAAGGAGTTTCCGGTCGGAGCGCCGCCGGGTAAAGTCCCGGCGGACATTTCCGGTTACGGCGTCAGCGACCTGGCCGGCAACGTCCGCGAATTCGTCCGGTCGCCCGGCGAACACGGCAAACTGTACACGGTGGTCGGCGGCTCCTACGCCTCCACCGCGGAACAGGCCGACACTTCCAATGAAAGTTATGCAAGCGACGGAGCCGGCGATCTCGGGTTCCGCTATGTGATTGAAGTTCCTGGAGAAAACGAATGATCGATTTTAAAGATGTAACCAAAACGTATTCCGGGGACGTGATCCTCGACAATGCTTCATTCCGGATCAATTCCGGCGACCGCGTCGGCGTGGTCGGCCCCAACGGCGCGGGCAAAAGTACCATTTTCGGCATCGTCACGGGCGAAGTGGTCCCCGACCGCGGCCAGGTGGCGATCCCCAAAAACATGCGCCTCGGCATCCTCAAACAGCACTTGCCCGACTCCGAAAAAGAACGCACGCTGCTCGAATTCACCGCCGACGCGATCCCCGAACTCAAAGAGATGACCGCGGAACTCCACGACCTCGAAGAACGCCTTGAAACCGGCGTCGACGGCGATGAAATCGACCGTCTCCTCGACCGTCACGGATATCTGCAATCCACCATCGAACACCTCGGCGCTTATTCTCTGCGGGTCGAAGCGGAACAGGCGTTGAGCAACCTCGGATTTTCCGAAGCGGATTTCAGCCGCAAGCTCTCCTCGTTCTCCGGCGGCTGGCGGATGCGCGCCGCCCTGGCAAGGGTGCTGATTTCGCAGCCGGATATCCTGCTGCTCGACGAACCCTCGAACTACCTCGACATTCCCGCCGTGGAATGGCTCTGCAAGTATCTGAAATCGTTTCCGGGCACGATCCTCCTCATCTCGCACGACCGGTTCCTGCTGCGGAAACTCACTTCAGTCACCATCGAAGTCAACGCCGGCAAAGTCACCCGCTACCCCGGCGATTACGACTATTACCGCCGCGAACGCGAAGAACGCCGGCGCAACCTCGAAGCCGCCAAACGCAATACCGACCGCCGCAAAGAACAGCTCGAACGCACCATCGACCGCTTCCGCGCCAAAAGCTCCAAAGCGGCGCAGGCCAAAAGCTGGCAGAAGCAGCTCGATAAAATCGAAGATGTCGAACTGCCCGACGAACTCGGATACCGGGGCGCCATCCGCTTTCCCGCTCCCCCGCCGGGCGGAACAGAAGCCGCACGCATCGAAGGGCTCTCCTTCGGCTACACCCCCGAAAAAATCCTCCTGAAAGACGTCAATTTGGCCATCGACGCCGGCGACAAGCTCGCCTTCATCGGCTACAACGGCATGGGTAAAACCACTCTCCTCAAGCTATTGGTGGGAGCGCTGAAACCTCTCGGCGGCAAAATCGTACTCGGCCACCATAGCGTATTGGGCTACCAGTCGCAGGAATTCGCCGATCTCCTCGTTCCCGAACAAACCGTCTTCGACGTCGTGCGCGGCAACCTCCCGGCAGGCACCCCGGCAAGCGGACTGTTGAACATGCTCGGATCCTTCGGATTCTCCGGAGACGCTGCATCCAAGCCGTGCAAAGTCCTCTCGGGCGGCGAAAAAATCCGCCTCCTTTTCGCCCGGATCTTCGTCAATCCGCCCAACTTTTTGATCCTGGACGAACCGACCACACACCTCGATATCGCCGCACGGGAGCTGCTGCAGGAAGCCCTCAAGGATTACAAGGGGACCCTCTGTCTCGTAAGCCACGATATCGAATTCGTACGCAACGTCGCCACCGGCATCATCGCCATGGAATCCCCCGGAATCCGCAAGTATTTCGGGAATTATGATTACTATCTGGAGAAGTCGGCCGAATTCCGTCAGTCCGGCATCGCCATCGCCCCGGACACGGACCCGGCCGCCGGATCGCCCGACCTCGCGCGAAACCGGCGCAAAGCAAAGGCGCAGGCCAGAAACGCGTTCGCGGCACAAAAAAAAGAACTCCAGGAAAAAGTCTCCAACCTCGAACAACTCCACGAAAAACAGGAGGCACGTCAGGCCGCCCTCCTGGAACAACTTTCCAACGACGCCAAAGTCGACTTCGCCGCCGTCAACCGCGAACTCGCCGACGTACAGAAAAAAATGGAGTCAACCATGACGGAATGGGAAAAATCCGCCGCCGCCCTGGATGAACTCCTCAAAGAAATCGAACGCATCAACTCCGATCAATAACCGCGGAGTAGCGAGGCTCTGCCTCGCCGCTCCGCCTCTTGTTCCCGCGGATCAAAAGTCGGCGCGTTGCGGGTCGAGGCCGTATTGATTGTAGAAATAGTGGTTTTTATCGCCGGCTTCGGCGGTGTTTTTGCGGATTTCGTTGAGGGTTGATTCGGTCTGGGGGGAAACGATGCTGTCGGGCCAGACGTATTCGCATTCGGCGGCGAGAACCATTTGTGATTTTCGTGTCGATTCGGATTCGACCTGGAAGAGATATCCGAGGACGGGGATATCCTTCAGGAAGGGGACGCCGCTCGAGCCGCGGACGACTTCGCGTTTTTCGAGGCCGCCGATGACGAACCGGTTCTGCCGGTTCGAGATCATGACATCGACTTTGACGTCGTTTCCCTCCTGGATCCGGGGGGCTCCGCTGGACTGGTAGCCGATGAGGGAGGAATTGTTGAGGGTGATTTTGAGCATTGCCGCTTCGGGTGTGATGGATGAGGCGGTCACCTCCATGGTGAACCCGAATGAATTGGGGACGCGGGTGACGCTTTCCTCATTATCTTTGAAGACGTCGATGGCGCTGCCGAGTACTTTGAGGGCTTTGTCGATGACGGGGATGGTTTCTTTGGCTTCGGGCACGGTGGTATCCATGTAGAAGAGTTCGGTGGTCCGCTTGAGTTTGCTGGCGGTATTCTGACGGACGCTTACTTCGCCGGTGTGGGTGATTTTACCTTTGCCTTTGCTGGTCAGGAAATCGAGGTAGCGGGTATTCCATTTGGGGTTGAAGTGGTAGAATGCGGTACGTTCCGATCCCTGGGCGCGGGCCATGGTGCCGCCGTAGGTGGCGGCCCAGTTGTCGCGGAAGCGGCCGCCGGCGCTGAAAAAATCCATGCCTTCGTTGTTTTTCCATGACTGGAAATCGAGGCCGAGTTTGTCGTCATTCTCCGAATAGAGTTCATAGACGCGGAATTTGACTCTCACTTCCGGGAGGGGCAGGTCGTAACGGCGCAGCATTTCCTCGATATTTTTGCGGGAATAGGAGGCGCTGTTGAAGAAAAGACAGTTGAGATCGGGATCGAGTTTCACTTTATCTTTGCCGCCGGTAATTTCAGTAACGTCGCCGGAGACGTTCATGCCGACTTTTTTCACCATGCTTTCCAGCACGGACGCGGGAACGTTGGCGGGGAAGTAGACGAATTTGGGTTGGCCGGAGCTGTGGAGCAAACCGGGTTTGTCGAGCCGTTCGATGATCGAATCGATTCCCATGCCGGCCTCGGTATCGCGGAAGCGGTATTCTTCGGCGGAGACGATGAGGATTCCGACGCCGTCTTCGTATTGGATGCATTCCACGGCGGTATCGCTGCCGGTGACGCGCTTGGTTTGGACCATTTCGCGCAGGTAGGTGCGCAACGCATAGGGTTCGGCATTTTTGAGAATATAGGCTTTGGTGACGACATAGGGGTCGTTGTTGTCGCGGATGAAGTGGA
>JAVBSA010000553.1:0-4657 GCA_031556915.1 Victivallis sp. | reverse complement strand
GAACCAATGTCACCTTTTCCGGCAAAACGGGGGCGCTAAAATTTCCTTTGGCGTCCTTCCCCACCTCGACTCCGGCAAAGGAATAGACGCCGTAGCCTTTGCGAGAGGCGTCGTTGAGCTCCCGCAGCAGCGTCCGGAATTCCCCGGCGGCAAGTTCGATCGTGCATAGTTCGTTCTCATGCGGCAGGAGCTGAAACAACCCCTCGCGCGTCACCGTCGCCGAAATCGCAATCTGCGGAATCGGCGACACCTGAAAAACCGAAGCGTTCGCCGCCGGCGCGGCGGCAAGCAGCGCTTCCGCCCCCAGGCGGCTGATCAAAAGCGAATTGTCGCCTTTCTCCGGCAGGCGCAAAGGTTCCGCCGTCTTTCCCAGGACCGTTTCGGCATAGAGACGATAGTCGGCGCTGTGCGCCATTCGGGTTTCTTCGCCGCGCAGAAGCTCGGAACGGATCCGCGACAACGTTCCCGTTTCGTTGAAGGTGACAACGATCCTGCCGAGGCAATCGCCATGGGCTCCGGGCTGGACAAGATAGGCGTTGCCGATTTTCCGGCCCGGGTTTTCCGCATGGCTGTGGCCGCCGATCACCAGGTCGATTTCCGGGAACTCCGCAAGAAACTTGAACATGGATCCGGGCGGAGTATGGAGCCCGGCGTGCCAGGAAAGCACAATCAAATTCGGTTCCTGCCGGAGAATTTCCGGCAGAATCCCGCGGAGCGTCTCGCGGTTGTCTTCGAAAACCCAACCGGAATCCGGCAGGAGCCGGGTCGGCATTTTGGGGTCGGTCATGCCGATCACGGCGACTTTGTACCCGGAACGCTTCAGCATCACCCACGGTTCCGGGCGGAAACCGGGCCGGGAATATTCGGCTCCGAGCGTCGCGCCCTTGAACATCCGTGCCGCCCGCAGCAGCGCTTCGGTTCCGAAATCGAAGTCGTGGTTGCCGGGAACCCAGACGTCGAAACCGAGCTCATTGAGCAGTTCGATCATCGTTTCGCCCCGGTTGTAAAAACTCAGCAGCGTTCCCTGGAGGGTGTCGCCGTTGTCGATGCGGATCGCGCCGGCGTTTTCCCGGAGAAGCCGGGAGAAGCCGAGCAGTTTATCCGCCCTGCCGTGAAGGTCGGTCGTACAGTCGATTCTCACCTCGCCGCCCGTAAGCAGGAGAGCGAAAACCACGGTAAAAAGTGCACTCAGCGGTTTCATAGTGATAAAGTAAGCGAAAAAGTGCACTTGTCAACAAAAAAAACGAAAATTTGTGCTCAATAAACTTGAAGAATCGGATTTTGGGGGCATATTAATAGGCATTGTCATTTGCAATAGATCAACATTTGATATAATGAGGTAAAAAATGTCCCAGCATCCGAGTCTCCGCGTCGGCGGCAAAATCCGCAAGATCCGCAACGTCATGAAGCGCTATGAGCGCATCGATCTTCTCCGCGCCGAAGGCCGCATCACCGAAGACAAGGTCTTCGGGCTGCCCAAGACCAAGCCGATCGAAGCATAAGATTGCCAAGAGCAATCGAAACGAAGCGGGGCGGAGAAATCCGTCCCGTTTTGCATTTTATCATATATGGCTGAATTCGGCACGTTCGACACCCTGACTCCCGAAGTCATCTTCGATGCGGCGGAATCGGCGCTCTCGCGCCGCTTCTCGGGCGTTCTGATGCCGTTGCCCTCCTACATCAACCGGGTTTATGAAATGGAGACGTTCGACAAGGAACGCTTCATCCTGAAATTCTACCGCCCCGGCCGCTGGAGCGCCGCGGCGCTGCTGGAAGAACATCTCTTTACGCTCCAGGCGCGCGACGCCGAAATTCCGGTCATCGCCCCGCTGCTTCTCACCAACGGTTCCACACTCGGCCGAACCGGCGACGGAACTTTTTTCGCCGCCTTTCCCAAACGCTGGGGACGCGCTTTCGAGCCCGAATCGGATGCGGCGCTGTGGCGCCGCCTCGGCTCGCTCCTCGCCAGGCTCCATACCGTCGGCGAAGGCCGGGAGGCGAAACACCGGCTGCGGCTCGACCCGCGTGAAATGACGCTCAACCAGGCGGCGCACCTCTTGAGCTGCGGCGCGGCAAAAGAACGCGTCCTGTCGGGTCTCACGGAAGTATTGAAACTCCTCCTGCGGCTTCTCGCGGAACGTTACGAGGCTCCGGAAATGATCCGTTTGCACGGCGACTGCCACAAGGGCAACATCCTCGACCGCCCCGGCGAAGGATTGATGATCATCGATTTCGACGATATGCTGACCGGTCCGCCGGTCCAGGACCTCTGGCTGCTGCTGCCGGGGCCGGCGGAAGAGTGCCGGCATGAGCTGGAAAACCTGCTCGCGGGTTACGAGGCGCTCCGTCCGTTCGACCGTTCCCAGCTCCGGCAGATCGAGCTCCTGCGCGCCATGCGGATGATCTATTTTCTCGATTGGTGCGCCCACCAGCGCAACGACTGCAATTTCCGGGAACGGAATCCCGACTGGGGCTCCGACGCCTTCTGGCGGAGCGAAACGGCCGCTTTATCCGAGCAGTATGTCCGCATCCTCAATATTTCGCAATAAAGTCGCTTATTATCGTTTGAAAAGAGAAAAAGAAAAGATATATTGAAGTAACTTTATAAACCAGAGGAACAGCATTGAATTTTAATCCAATCACCCTCGGATTGCTAGTAGCCTGGGTTTACTCGGGAGTTTATGCGATCCGCCTCATCGATCAAAACAGCGAAATCTCGGGCAAAGGACGCGCCTGGATCAACCTTTTCGCCCTCCTGGCCGGCCCGGCGACGCTTCTTCTGTTCTACCTGAAGGAAGGCCTGCTGAGAGCCAAGGCGAATTTCGGTAAGATGCTGACCAGGACGGACCGGCGGCGGGAAGCGGATATCGTCATTCTCGACTCCCGCGGGCAATCCGTGTTTGAAGGATCGCACCCCGGCGATACCGGCGAGGCGATTTTCCGCGCCAAATGGATTGTTTACGAAGCGCTCTGCAAACGGGCGAGCGATATCTTTTTCGACCCCAAACCGAACGGAACGGTCGTGATCCGCTTCCGGGTGGACGGCACGATCAAAACCATCGATGAGCTGGAAATGGAGCTGGGAATCAGCGTCGTCAGCGCCATCAAAGTGGCCGCCAGCATGGATATTACGGAAAAGCGGCGCCCGCAGGACGGCGCCTTCAGCTGCGAAAGCGGCAAGGGGCCGGCTTCGTTCCGCGTCGCCAGCGTCGGCGCATTCGGCGGCGAAAAGATCACCATCCGCGTACTCTCCAATTCGGCGGGGCCGATGTCGCTCAAAGACGCCGGGCTGACCGGCGAAAACCTGAAGATCCTCCAGAACGCGGCACGCATGCCGAACGGAATGATCCTGATCTGCGGCCCGACCGGCAGCGGTAAAACGTCAACGCTTTACGCGTTGCTGCAAACGATCGATTTCACCCTTAAAAATGTGATCTCCATCGAAGACCCCATCGAACATGTGGTCGCCAACATCAGCCAGATGGAAGTCAACAACAAAGCGGACATCACCTTCGCCAAATTGCTGCGCAACGCGCTCCGCCAGAACCCGGACATCATCTGCCTCGGGGAAATCCGCGACGAAGAGACCGCGCAGGTTTCCTCCCACGCCGCCCAGACCGGCCACTTGATCATCGCCACCGTGCACAGCAACGACAACCTCGGCACCATCGACCGTCTGATCAACCTCGGCGTCCCGATGCGGAGCATCGCGGCAATGGTTCAGCTGATCGTCTCCCAGCGGCTGGTGCGCCGGCTCTGTCCCGCCTGCCGGAAACCGGCGGAACTGACGCCGCAACAGCTTTCTCTTTTTGAAAAAGCGAAGATCAGCCCCAAGAACGTGCACAAAGCCGTCGGGTGCCGGAGCTGCGACGGCTCCGGTTACGCTGGCCGGATCGCCCTTTTCGACCTGCTGGTGATGAACAACTCTCTCCGCGCGGCATTGGAGAGCGAAGGCGCCACCCTCTCCAGCATCAAGCTGAAAATCGAAGCGGAACACGGCAGTTCCATCCTGGTCGTAGAAGGCCTGAAACAAGCCGCCGCCGGAATGACTTCGATGGAAGAAGTGGAACGCGTAACCCTGAACCTGGAGGATTGAGCATATGGAGAACCTGATTCTCTGGGGAGCGCCGGTCCTGGGCCTCCTGATGGGGCTGGGCAGCCGGCTGTATCGCAGCTACCTGGTGCTGTGGCACATTATTTTCGGCACCTACCTGGCGCTCAATATGGAGGAATTCATCAGTGGATTCTATTCCCTGCCGGGCGATATCAACCGTTACCGGCCCGCCCTGACCATGGCGGCGCTCATGATCGTAGGCATTATTCTGTTCGTCAAAATCACGGAACAGCTCTCAGACGGAAAATGCGAATACCAGTTCGGCCCGTTCGATAAAATCGGCGGCGGGATCTGCGGCTTTATCGCCGGCGTGATCGTCGTCGGCTTCGCCGGTTACCTTCTCTGCATCACACCGCAAAAAGAGATTGTGTCTAATTTCGCGTCCTTGCGGGAATTCGAACGCAGCAGCACGGCCAGAATGGTCAGCCTTGCCGACGCGGTGGATTCGCTCAGTTTCCAGAACAAAAAACCGGGCGAACTCCAGTTGCGCCTCGAACTTCTGGTCCGCCAGAGCGATCCCCCGGAACAAACCACCGAAGCCCC
>JAVBSA010000229.1:0-3828 GCA_031556915.1 Victivallis sp. | reverse complement strand
AGAAAGCGGCACTGCTTCAAAGCAGCGCGGGCCGGATGCTCGTTTTCTGGCAGGCGACACCGGATTCGCAGGCTGTTTCCGGCGCATTGGCCGATGCGATTGCCGCCGGCCGGGTGGAGGATTGGGAGGGGAAGGCGGTCGAAAAGCCGCGGGACCTCATCTTGCGTCCTTCGGTACTCTATTACGCGATCGATCCGGATGTTCCCGGAGACTGGAACGAGGCGACGGATGTTCTCGCGGATGAACGGCCCCGCCTGACGCTGGAGCACAAAGTGTCGGGTATTTACACGGATAAACCTCTTTTCAACGGCGACTGGAAGCTGCTGCCGGCAAATATCCGCTGGAATCGCAAGGAATTCGGCCTTTACCGTTTTGACGCCGCACCGGAGACATTTGCGAAACCGACCCGGTTTGCGGTGGCGATTTGGGACGATAAACTGCAAATGGTTGTCGAGACGCGGGATGAAAAATATCACCAACCCGCCGGCGGCGGCGGCATGTGGCAAGGGGATTCGCTGGAGATTGCGTTCGATCCGGAAGCTCTCGGATACGATTCCGACCGGATTGAATTCATTGCGGGAAAAGGCGTGAATGGGGATGAACTCTTCAAGTCTGCCAATCCAACGCTGATTGGCGATCTCCCGAGTGCCTGGACTCCTCCCGGCATGACCGTGGAGACCGGCCGCGTGAAAGTAATCCATTCGCCGGAAAAGAAAACGACCTGTTATTTACTGGAATTCCCGGTGAGCGAACTCTATCCTCTGATCCCGTCCCGTTCAAAACCGATCCGTTTCTCAATGTTGGTCAATGAGAATGACGGTCGTTCCCGGGTTGGGGCTTCCCACTGGGGCGGAGGCATTTACGGCGGGAAAAATCCGGCTCTTTACGGCGACCTCAAAATGGAATAAACCGCTTGTACCGAAGATGGGGAGCGAGTATATTACAGAAGCGGTAACAAAGGAGCCGATCGCATATGTCGAAAGAGAGTTTTGATTTGATTACGCTGGAAACTGTCGGGGATTCCCCGTGGAGTCTGTTGATCCTCCCCGCCGGGCAGCGGGTGGAATTGGATCCCCCGGAGGTGCGTGAAGTGAACCGGGCCATTTACGGGGCCTTCCCAACCTACGTTCCCGACGCTTGGGGCGGCTGGCAGAAGGGCGCCTGTCTGCGCGAGCTGCGCGCTCAGGAATGCAGTTGCCGGGGAGCGCTCGACCCCGCTTCGCTGCGGGTCGAGTCGGACGACGGCCGCCTTCTGGAATACAAAAAGGATTTCGACGGCGACTTCGACTGGGGCTCGTTCGGGCGTTTGCCGGAGGGGTCCCTCCGGGAAGGCGAGACCGTGCTGATCTCCTACCGTTATTCCCCCCAGCGGATCGATTCCGTTATGCGCCGGCGAGACGGCTCTTTCGTTGTCCGCAAAGGCGAAGTTGATATGGCGACGCCGCTCCCGCCGGAACCCGGCGACGGCGAGGTGTGCGTCGGCAACGTGCATTTCTCCGGCAATCCGCCCCGTTTGACTGGCGACATGCTCTATCCCGTTCTGGAACAGGAGTATCCGGAATCCGATCTTACCGGTTCCGCCGCCGCGCTGCTGCCGGAGACCTTGCGCAAACTGCGGAGCGGGGATTTGTTGCGTATCCTCGCCTTTGGAGACAGCGTAACCAATGGCGGATTCCTGACTTACGACGACCAGCGCTGGCAGAGCCGCTTCGTTGCCGAACTGAAAGAGCGTTTCCCGCAAGCGCGGATCGAATTGCTTACCGTCAGCTGGGGCGGGCGCAATTCGGAGAGTTTCCTGACGGCTCCAGCCGGTTCCGCGTTCCACTACGATGAAAAGGTTCAGGGCGCGAAACCGGACCTGGTTGTCATGGAGTTCGTCAACGACGCCGGGTTGCAGCCGGAGCAGTGGGAGGCGAACTATTCGCGCTTCTTGAAGGATTTTCAAAGCATCGGGGCCGAATGGCTGATCCTGACCCCGCATTACATCCGTCCCGACTGGATGGGGCTCGACGGGCAGCGGGAAATCGATGAAGATCCCCGCGCCTATGTGAAATTCCTGCGCCGGTTCACGAAAGAAAACGGCGTCGCACTGGCCGACGCCTCGCTGCGTTACGGGCGGCTCTGGCGGCAGGGAATCCCCTACAACACCCTGATGCTAAACTGCATCAACCATCCGGATCACAGAGGGATTTCCATCTTCGTCCGCTCGCTGATGGCCTTGTTCCCGGAACGATGATCCGCCGACGGTGACGGTCATGCCGTCGTAGCCGGGGACGATTCCGGTTCCCGCGAAAAACTGTTCCAGGTCGGCGTGGGTTACGCCGGAACAGTGCGAGATGTGCGTCACCGCGACGAAAGCGTTCGGTTTGAGCGCCTTCCGGCGGATCAGCTCGCGGCGAAGGTCGAAGACCGCTTCCGCGCCGAGGTGCGTTGCGCGTTCCGAGGAATAGGGCGGGCGGATTCCGAAGCTTGCTTCGATGACCGCCGCGTCGGCTTCGCATCCTTCCAACAGCCGGAGCGATTCCTCCGGCAGGAAACCGGTGTCGGCCAGGATCAGCGCTTTGGCGTTGTCTTCTCCGGTCAGGAGGTAGGTGAGGGCAATTTCGCCCGGCGCGTGGGCGGCGCGGATGGGCAGGATCGAGAGGCGGCCGTCGCACAGTTCTTCCCCGGGCACGGCGGGAACGAGTTTGATGCGGAGATCCTCTGCATTTCTTGCTTCGGCGAGAAAAATCTCATGTACGCGGCGGTTGGCGATCAGTTTCAGCTCCGGCATTTCTCCGCTTCTCCACAAAAGATCGGTCACCTGGAAATGGTCGATGTGCGAATGGGTTACGAGCACCCGGCGCAGTTTCCGGGGATCAACGCAGGCGTCGAGACACTGGGCTTTGATATCCGGCCCGAAATCGATCAGCGTGTCGTCATTAATCAGGAAAGCGGTTCGGCGTCGCGCGTCGCGCCCCCCGTGTTCCCGGGCGCGGCGACAGACCGGGCAGTCACACCAGAGTGAGGGGATGCCTTCGCAGGCTCCGGTTCCGAGGAGAGTCAGTTTCATGGTGTTTCCCGTTATTCGGCCGCGCGCAGAACGGTTGCGGCAAGCGGTTCGAGGTTGATTTCAACAGAATGGTAAATTCCATCCGTTGAAGCGGTTGCGATGTGTTCCGTGCCATGGTCGAGTACTTGAGTTCCCGCCAGGTGCTTCTGATAGGAAACGCGGACCTTCTGAGGCGCGCCGGTGATGTTGATGACATGCAGCAGCAGATCGCCGCCCGGCGCGCGATAGGGCGTGACGAAGACGTTCACCGTGTCGCAGCGCACCAGGGGCGTGAAGCCGCCAAGGCGGGTCAGGAGCTTTAAAACTTCTTCGCGCCGTTCCGGCCTGGTGCCGGTATCCCAGCGGCCGTCGGCCCAGCTTTGGGGCCGGAAGATGATTTTGCCGCGTCCGGCTGTTTTCTCGACGAGCTTCTTCTCTTTGCCGTCGAGGCCGAATCGTTTGAGAAAGGCGCAGCCGTTGAGGCGGTCGGTCTCCGGCGTGACCAGGAAGACGCCGCCCGCGCGGATGAATTTCTCGATGCGGTCGCCGAATTCCGGCGGAATGGAGCGGCTGATGTCGTCGATCATGAGCCGGGCGGTGATTTTTTCATCCAGCTCCGGGAATTCGTCGACCATGTAACGGTCCGCGTTGATATTGAGTTCGCGCAGCAGATTGGCCAGCCCGGTGTGGGCCGTGGTGGTTTCGTGGAGATTCCTGCGCCGGATTTCGGGTGCTTCCGCCGTGCCCGATTCGAGGCTGAGAGAGAGCGCGACCGGGTCGGGCAGGTATTCCGCGTC
>JAVBSA010000015.1:0-6463 GCA_031556915.1 Victivallis sp. | reverse complement strand
AAAAAACAGAACAGTAAAAAAGCAATGAAACGCATGAAAATGTCCATTCAGAAGAGATTGCCGTCCGCATCGGCAATAGCGGTGAACTTCACTGTGCCTCCCCGAAGGGCGGCTGGGCTGCGTTGTTCCACATGTCCGTCGGCCATCGCCTGATTGCAGTTCCCCGAATGAACGGCTGCGGCCACAACCGCACTGCCGCCGAGTACGTTGTCCGGATTAAACCAATAGGCCGACCTGCCTTTGTTGTCGCCGGCAGTGGCCACCGAATCCGAAGCGACCGACAGTTCCACCGGACGCCGCAATGCTTTAGTGGAAAAGAATCCTCCGCTCGTGTTTGTACTTACTGCGGTAATATTTTTGAAAATTGCAATCGGTCCGAAATCAGGCTTGAAATCGAATCCGCTTTGAGTAAAGGGAACCAAAACGCCGTATACACCAAAATACTCCCGCACCACCGCCGGCGAGTCGCTCAGGCATGGTTTTTTTTCGCTTGGGCAAAACATGACTTTGGTAGACAGATATTTCAGTCCGACGGGCTCGCTTATCCTCAAACCGGTATCGCCCAGGTGATGAGCCCAGGACTTGGAAGTGCTGCCGGGATTTGGGAATCTGGATGACATAAATCCATCATAATCGTCGGCGTACTGCTGATGACCCAGGATCACCTGTTTGAGATTGCCGACGCAATTAGACGCTTTGGCCTTTTCGCGCGCCTGGTTCAGCGCCGGCAGCAGCATGGAGGCGAGAATCGCGATGATTGCGATCACAACCAGAAGTTCTATCAGTGTAAACAATCTCTTTTTCATCTGCTCCGTCCTTTCCTTACAGCAGATTGCCGACTGCATCAGCGGCCACTTCAAATTTCATTACACCGTTTTTCAACTGCGGCAACGTCCGGGTGGTGCAATGGCCGTCCGCCATCGCCAGGTTAGCGCCTCCGGGGTGACGGAGCGAGACCACGATCGCGCTGCCGCCGAGTTCATTCTTCGGGCTGACCCAATAACCGGGTTTTCCTTTGTTGGTGCCGGAGCTTGCCGCGGAGTCCATCAGCAATGGCAATTCCGTCGAATTGCGCATCGCCTTGAAAGAGAGATATAGCCTTTGGTCTGATTCCGCAATGGTATTGAGCGCAAATGCGCCGAAATTGGTTTTAAAATCGTAGGGGCTGTTGGAACGGGCCGCCAACGCGCCGTACGAACCGAAATACTCAGTCGGTGGATCGGCCTGCGGGCATGAGGTCACCTTGAGCGGCATATATCCAAGCGGTGACCCTCCCGGCGGAGGCGAGGGTAGCAAGCCATTCGCCATGAGTTGGACCCAGCTGAATGCGTTGCCGGTGGTTTTTTCCTTGACCATCAGGTACTCGTTGTAATCGTTGGCGTACTGATGAAACGCCAGAATCACCTGCTTCTGGTTGCTCATGCAATCCGCCGCGACCGCTCGTGCCCGCGCCTTGTTGAGCGCCGGCAACAGCATCGCGGCGAGAATCGCGATGATTGCAATCACAACCAACAACTCAACCAATGTAAATAGTGACTTAAATTTCATTGTATTCTCCTTCATAAACATGTGGGTAGTGTCAAAAATTGGTAATGTCCCAAATTTTGTGACGGAGCAGATTGTCCGCTTATTTAATTTTTATTCCGCAACCAACTCGTAGGCGGCAAAGACTCCCTCCGGGGTCACGTTTTTCAACGTGAAACACGTTTTGCCGTCTTTGAACGTCATCGGAATTTCAAAAACACGGCTGCCGCCAAGATCGACTGCGTAAAGTTTGAAGCCGGCAAGGTCGCGGTTGACCGTCACTTCCGCTTCGCCGCGCCGGACCAGCAGCGGCAGTTTGCCCCAGTCTTCGACGGTGTCGGCTTCGGCGCTCCGAAAACGTTGTCCGGTATTGCGCGTACTGGTCAGGTGAAGCAGCAGCAGCCGTTTGCTCGACTCCAGCGGTTTTTCGTCGCGGGTGGCGATCAGGAACGCTCCGAAACTCAGGCGGTTGGAGACGGCGGCAAACTTACCGGCAAGCGCCTGGTCTTCCTTCAACACGAAGGATTCGCTGTTCGGCGTGACCGACTGGAAAGTGCCGTTTTTGCGGTCGAGCGACAGTTCGCCCGTGCTGCTGCGGTAACGGTCGTTCTCCGGATCGTATTCCCGCCCGGTGATCGCCCCCTGCTTCAGCAGGGCGTTCAAGTCGTCGACGGCATCGGCGGAGTTGGCCGATTCAAGGAAGGGAACCGGAAACTTGACATTCTTCCAATAGCCGGGGATGGAGATCAGCGCCCGCGTGCCGGAGGGCAGCGCCGGGGCCTTGCCGGGGTCGGCGAGCAGGGAACCGGTCTTGCCGATCAGCCCAAGCCGCCGGCCCACATCGGGAAATCCTCCTCCCTTGGAACTATCGAGGTACTTGCGGCTCAACAGGAATGGGTAGGTTATCTCCGAGATTTTCACGTCGCCGCGCAGAAAGGCCACTGTTCCGGCCAGCTCCGACAACCGCCGCAGAGGATCGTTGATGGTTGAGAAGAGATAGACCCGCGAGTCGTCATGCTCCACATCTCGGTCCCAGCTGGTATAGTCGAAGCGGCAAAGAATGCTCCAGTCCTGCAACGCGGCGTAGGCGCCGACCAGGAACGCTCCTTCGACCGCGTAGCTGTTGGGGTTGCAGTAGTCCCACTCGGTGACTGCGAAGGGCTTGCCCAGGATTCGGGTCTGGAACAGCGATCTGAGGCCGCCGGCATAAAAGTCGATCGAACTTACATTGTTCACTTGCATGGGAACGGACCAGCTCTTCTCCGGGAATACCGGGTGGCTCCAGTAGAAGTGGCAGTCCACATAATCGTAGCGTTCGCGCAGAACCGTAAGCGAAACGGAGGCGCCGGAATTCTGATCGGTAAGCAGGGCGCGAACGCCGAGCTCGCGGAAGCGCGCTTCGAGTTTGTTGTAGCCTTTGAGGTAGGTTTCCGCGATGAACTTCTGCCGGTGACCGGCCATGTTTTTTGGGGTCGGGGTGATTTTGCGTTCTGCCAGCCATGCGTCGAATTTCGCCTGATAGAGCTTCGCCACCGGCGGAGTGCGGAACGCGAGATTGAACAGGGCGTCCTCATTGATCAGGCTGACGGTGATAAGCGCCGGATCTTCCTTCCAGGCAAGCCCGGTATAAGGATTGACGTGGTTCAGAAGGTTGGCGGAGAACTCCAAAAAGTTATTCATCGCCGCGTCGCTGATGAAAATCAGAGCCTTGTATTCTTCCGGAATCGGAGCCCAATCGGGATTTTCCGGAAATTCCCCTTTGGCGAACCGGCGCAGCGTGTAGAGATCAATGGTACTGTAGATGCCGCGCTTCTTGAGGGCGCTCAGCAGATAGTCCATCCGGTCAAGCCGTCCGGCGTCCAGCGTGGTGCAGTTTCCGTCTTTCCGTTCGGCCAGATCCTTGTCGAAATGGTGGAAGCGAATCAGATTGTAACCGGTGGCGGCGACATCCGCGGCCATTTTGTCCGCCAGCGCTTTTTTCGTAAAATTGACGCCGTAGGCGATATTGGCGCCATAAAAGCGAGCCGCGACGCCGGGACGGTTCTCGAATTCGAGCCGTCCATTCACATTGCGGACAAACCCGAATTTTCCCGCCGGGGCGTCGAGCAGATTGGAGAAGTCGAGAACACTGCCCGGTTTGACGTCCTTACGGTTCTTGATTGCGGACCAGTCGACATTTTCTTCCATCACCAGCGGCGTTGCGTGATGCTGACGGTCGGCGAGGGTCGCCGCCGGAATCAGCCATTCCGCAACTCCGCTGCTTTGGAAGGTGATTTTCTTCACCGGCTTGCCGGAGAGAGGGAAACGGGTCATATAGAAACCGATCCGGGAGTCAGGGGCGTCATGCTGCCAGCCGATCGTCGCATTTTTGATGCCGCGGGGTTTCAGGAAGTCGGCGGTGTTCACGCCGCTGATTACTTTGAAAGCCTGTTCGCTTTTGTCGACATACTGGTTGTCGTCGTATTCGCAGATGACAGTGCCGATTTCGGTCGGCAACGAGGGTTCGCCAACGACCGCGTTCAGGATGTAGAGATAGCCGGCCGCTATTGGATTTTCAAGTTCCACCGTTGCGGAAACGGGGTAGCCCGGGGATTTTTTGCCGCGCAACGCACTCGTGGCGCGGTTGTTGTTGCCGGCGGGATCGATTACGTCGAAACCGATTCCGGCGTATTCGGCGGGTTCGGTCGGGAAGGCGCGTAGATCGCTCTTTCGCCCCTCGCCGGCGAACGCGGCATTGGCCGCCTTGCGCAGATCGACCGCCGCATTCAAATAAGGAACGTAAGTGAATGTCAGATTGTTGAAGGATGCTTCGGAGATGAGCGGCGGTTTGTCACCGTCCGGCTGAATCCGGAACTCCCATATATCGAGGCCGTGGTGGCGGGTGTCCTGAAAGGTCGCCGCGAAGGAACCGGAAATGGTCAGGACTCCTTTGACCAGTGGAATTTCAATGGTTTTTCCCTGAAAGTTTTTTGAAATGGTCTTCGGATCCGCTTTCTCCTTGAAATTGGCGATTTCGCCGTTCACACGAATTGGTATATCGATGTAACGGCTGGCCGGAACCGCCACATGGAGCGCGAGCGTGTTGGTGTTGACCGGCTTGGCGGCGGTCATCCGGAGATTGTAAATGGCCTGAAACTTTTGGTTGGAAGTGATAGTTTCGGAGAATTTGAAGGCGCCGACGGGGGCATTGAAGCTGCCTTGGAGCTTGAACGTATCGGCGGTGGCGACAGGAAAGTCTTTGTCCGCAACCACACATTTTGCGTCTTGCATTTTGAGCCCGTTCCAATTCAGACCGAAGCACATGATCCGAAATCGTACACCGTCGATCTGGAAACTGCCGGATGGGTCCGGAGAAAGAAAGCCGCCGAGCAGCGGCGGTTCGGCGGGAGCCGCCGCCGTCAGGCAGAACCCGGCAAGGACGGCGACGAAGGTTGCAAATACTTTCTGAGTCATGTAAAATTCCTTGGTTGGGTACAGATTCAATTGTTCTTTCCGCTCCAGAATAAGTCAGTGCCGTCGCTTGGGATCTCCGTTTTGCGCCGCGAGTCCACGTGGAAATCATGGTAAAGAATGTTGGAGCTTTCGCCGGGATGCACTGAATCAGGACGGGTTCCCTGATCAATGTGAGCATTATACCAGCCGGAGGCGCTGTAATTGCCATCGGCGGAAAGACAGGTCTGAGCGAGGAACCTGAATGAAGATAATTTGCGGAATGTCGCATGAGTGACGCTGGACATACCATAACTCACTGGCCTGGGCTTGTTATGCGCGGCAGCTGCCGCAGGACAGCGCGGCCCGGCTCCGGCGTTCATATGATCGGTCCGGGGCCAAAAGCCTGATTCGGTACAGTTGTAGTAGGGGCCGATAAGGAACGCCCAGCCCTCTGTATTCCCATTATATTTGGGTAAAAAGTCATCATAATCACCGGCATAGAAAGTAAACATGTTGCCGAGTGTTTTCAGCGTATTCGTGCAACTGACGGCATTGGCGCGTGCCCGCGCCTGATTCAGCGCCGGCAACAGCATGGCGGCGAGAATCGCGATGATCGCGATTACGACCAGAAGCTCGATCAGGGTAAATCTTCGACGCATCGTTCCGATCATGTCACATCTCTCGAGGGGGAAGCGCATTTTGACAATCTCCTTGGTATTTTATGCAAATGGGTCAGTTTCCGTATATTATACCTTAACGGGCGGAGAAAGTCAATATTCCGAATGACTTTGGATATACCGTTATGACTAATGATGAAAAAGCTGTAATATATTGTTCACATCCTTGAAATAGAGTAAAATATGGAATATATTGCAATCGAATATGAATTATCTGAATAACCCAAAAGAATCGCTTTATGTTCAAAGTATCTAATTTCTATACCCGGGGAGACTCGAGCAATTTGAACGGTTCGCCGCAACCGCTCTACGTTTATTCGGTCTGCAATACCGAGCTGACGGACGGTGGGGAGTCATTCAATCACAGCGCCAAAAACACCTTTGCCCAACTTCAATGGGGGCTCGAAGGGATCGGGGAAATATTTTTCTTCGACCGGCGCTATGAAATGCGTGAAAATGACGTTTTCATCTGGCTGCCGGGGGAGGAGCAGCGCTTACGGGCGGTGTCGAAAAGCTGGGGTTGCCGCTGGCTCAGCTTCGACGGTCCGCTGGTTGAGGCGATTCTGCTCAGTTACCGTTTCCCCCGGCACATTCGCTCCAATGTGCCGTGCCCGGTGGAACTGTTAGAGGAGATTGCCCGGAATATCGGTAGCGAAGACCCCTATATGACCGGACATCTGGCCGGACTGGTGCTGGAAATTCTGGCTTGGATTCGCAAGAGTCCGCAGGATGGAGCCAGTCCGCTGGTTGAACGCTGCATGAACTATGTGCGCAACCATTACCAGGATCCGGATCTTTGCATCGAGACTTTGTGCGACGCTTTCCAGATG
>JAVBSA010000647.1:0-6752 GCA_031556915.1 Victivallis sp. | reverse complement strand
GACGCGGCGAAAAAGCGGCTGGTTCTTCCGCTCCCCGCCGGGAAAAGCAGCGTCGAACTGCGTTATCCCGGCTGGCGGGCTCCGGACCGGGAGGTTACGGCGAAGCCGGACATCGCAATCGCGCTGACGCCGGAGATGATGCTGTGCCGTGCCGAGCGCGATGTCCGGCTCCGCCCGGAACAGAAGGATTTCGTCTGCGGGAAGACGGTGGCGCTTTCTGTCGCCGAGGGGGGTAAGCTCAAGGTCCTGCGCGGAGTCCCCATGCAAGTGGGTGGGATCGCCGTCACAGGGAAGAGCGTTCCGGCGAAGGGGCGCTGGAAACGTCTCTACTTCCTCCACGCCGCCGAAGAGGGCGGAACGCCGGGGCAGACGCTTCTGCGGTATCGGATCTGCTATACGGATGGAAGCTGCGCCCTGTTTGAAGCCCGCTCCGGCCTCGAACTTGCCGGTTGGCGGAATCCGGTCGATTTGCCGAACGGCAAGGCGGTGGCCGACCTCGGAAACGGCAAAGGCGCGTATCTCTCAAGTTGGGAGAACGTGGTCCGCGAGGAGGTTTCCGGCGTCTTCGCCGATTTTCAGAGAGAATATAAAGAGATCGACCGGATCGAGTTGGAGTCCGGCCCCGCATACCTGCTGGCAGTCACCGGGGAGCCGGCGGGAACCGAACAGTAACCTTAATTATAAGGAGGGATTATGATGAATTGCAGAAGAAATTTTACTTTGATCGAGCTCCTCGTCGTTATCGCCATCATCGCGATTCTGGCCGCAATGCTGTTGCCCGCTTTGAGCCGGGCGCGGGAAAAGGCCCGGAGCACGCAATGCACCAGCAACCTCAAGCAGAGTGGAACCGCTTCCGCGATGTACCTGGTGGACTTCAACGATAACCTGCTGCTGCGCTGGCGGTATGCCTCCGGCGCCGCCGAATCCCAGTGGGTCAAAAATATGATCGGTTACGTCTCAAGCAACCGCGAGGCCTCATTGGGCAAACTTGCTTCGTTCCGCTGCCCCTCGACGCCGTACGCGGCGCTCAATCCGACCGCTTATAATGAAGACCATCTGAAAACGGTCTACGGCGGCAACCACTACCCGGATGATCTCGGCAGCGCGATGACCGGTAGTGAACAGGACCACGAACATGTCTGTTTGCGTTATCCGCGCATTCCGGCGCAGGAACGCAGCCTTGCCGGAGTCGGCGGGCGGAGTTCGGATTTCCGGCTGCCGATCTTTTCCGAAGTCCGCAATACCACCAGCGACGTGCAACAGTTTGCCATGAACCGGTCGAGTGGGAGTTATTACCCGAACCTGATTCATGCGGGGCGCGCGAACCTCCTGTTCTGCGACGGGAGCGTGACCAGCGGCGGCCGCGTGGAGTTCAAGACCATCTACAGTTTTTCGAAAGCGTTCATTTCGGGCGTCCCGATCGATCTCTGATTTGACAGGCGTGATATATTAAATGCATGAGTGAATTTGCAGAATTACGCCGTGAGTTGACAACTGCTTTCGCCGCCGCCGGAATCGAAACGGCTGCGGTCGATGCCGACTTGCTGATTATGGAGCTGGCCCGTTTCAGCCGGCTGGATCTTTTTATGCGCGCCGGGGAGCACGTTCCGGCGGAGTTGGAGCGCGAAATCCGCGCTCTCGCCGAACGCCGGAAGAAACGCGAGCCTTTGCAATATCTGCTCGGTTACGCCTATTTTATGGATTTGAAACTCCGGGTTTCTCCCGATGTTTTGATCCCGCGTCCCGAAACGGAGGTTCTGGTCGAGTGGGTGTTGGAACGTTTGCCGCATTACGGGAGCTTTCTCGATATCGGCACCGGGTCGGGAGCCATTGCGCTCTCGGTGGCGTATGGGCGCAAAGATGCTTCCGTGACCGCTCTCGATGTGAGTTCCGCCGCGCTCTCCGTCGCCCGCTCCAATGCGGGCGGGTTGAAGGTTCGTTTTCTCGAATCCGACCTGTTCGCCGCCGTCGCCGGGGAGCGGTTCGATCTTATCGCCGCCAATCTGCCCTATGTGACCGATGAAGAGTATGAAACGCTGACCCCGGAAGTCCGGCTCCACGAACCCCGTCTCGCGCTCACCGCCCCCGATGCCGGCATGGCGCTCATCGAGAGGACCGCCGCTGAAGCCGCGCAGCACCTGAAGGCGGGCGGGCAAATTATTTTTGAACTCTCTCCGCCCCAGGCTCCGCGCCTCGCGGAATTGCTCAGGCAGCTTGGCTTCCGCGAGGTCGAAGCGGTCAGGGACCTCGTCGGCCGGGAGCGTTTTATCACCGGGTTATTTGCGGCGGCGGATTGAATTTTGCCGTTTCGCCCTGTATATTAGCAAAATGATCGATCTGCATGTACACAGCACCGCATCGGACGGCAGTTGTTCCCCGACGCAATTGCTGGAGCTGGCCGCCGGAGCCGGCCTCGGAGCGCTCGCCCTCACCGACCACGACACCGTGGACGGAATTCCGGAATTCCTGGCCAACGCCCCCCGCTTCCCGCAACTGGAAGCGATTCCCGGCGTGGAGCTCTCCTGTCTCTTCAGCAACCGCGAAATCCATATCGTCGGTCTCTTCATCGATCATACCAATGAGACCCTTACCGCTTTTCTGGAAGAAATGCGCCGGAAACGGCAGGAACGCAACGAACTGATCCGCCTCAAGCTCAACCATCTGGGCTACCCGCTCACCTGGGAGCACCCCGCCCTTGCGGCGGGCGGCGACACCGCTTCCGTCGGCCGCCCCCATTTCGCCCGGGCGTTGATGGAGGATTACGGGTTTCCCTCCATGCAATCGGTTTTCGATAAACTTTTGAAACGGGGCTGCCCCGCTTATGTTCAGCGCACGCTCCCAGACCCCGTGAAAGTGTTCGACGCCATCCACGCCGCAGGCGGTGTTACCGTCTGGGCGCACCCCGTCTATCGCGAACGCAACGAACGGGCCTGGGTGCGAAGGATCATGAAGCGCTTCGCTCCCCTCGGCCTCGACGCCGCCGAAGCCTATTACGCCCTCTTCGGCCCCACCGAAACGCAATTGGTGACCGAACTCGCCACGGAATTCGGCCTTGCCCTTTCGGGCGGCAGCGATTTCCACGGCGACAACACCCCGAATTTGCAAATCGGTTCCGGCGCCGGCAAGCTCCGCGTTCCGGACGAGCTGCTGGCCGGCCTCAAGGCCCGGAAGTCCTGATCCCCACGCAAAAAAAGAGCCGCGACAGCAGCTCTTTTTTTAGATTTTGGACCACGAAATACACGAAACACACGAAAGGGGAAACAAAGATTTTTTTGTCTTTTTTTCGTGTGTTTCGTGTATTTCGTGGTCTTTTTCTCCCGGTTCCGGGATTACATTGCCATGATCGCGAAGACCAGGGCGAAGATGGCGCAGGTTTCGACTACGCCGAGAACCATCAGGTAGTTGGCGAATCCCTGGCCGGTTTCACCGAAGGCGTTGCAGCCGCCGGCGGCGGCGCGACCCTGGAACCAGGCGGAGAACATCAACGCGAGACCGCCGAGGACGCCAATGGTCAGATAGAGCGGCCAGCTGTGCGGATTCTTGATCGCGTCGCCTTTGATCAGAATCATCATAATCATGCCGTAAATGGTCTGCGACAGCGGGACGCCGGCCATGGCCATCAGCAGGAAGGGCGCGGGCTTATCCTGTTGATAGCATTTTTTCCAGGCGCCGATTGCGGCGGCTCCGGCGATGCCGGTTCCGAGAGAGGAGCCCATTGCACCCAGACCTACTGCGATATAACCGCCGGCTTTGCCCAGCGCGACCATCATTTCCTGTTCCATCAGTTTTCCTCCATGGTTTTTTTATTGGCAAATGGTTTGAATTTGAGTCCGGCCCAGTTGAGTCCGACGTGGCTGGAAAATTCCAGCGTATTGAGTCGCACCCCGTGTACCATCACGCTCATCAGGCAGAGGCCGATATTGAGGCCGTGTCCGAACAGGATGATTCCGGCGGCGGCGATTGCCAGGAGCGATTTGAGGATCCAGTCGAGAACCGCGATATCGGGAACCCCGAGCGCGAAGACTGTGTGACCCATGTTATTGAAGCTCGAAGCGATATAGAATCCCGCCAGCCCGACCGCGAACAGTCGGATATAGGAAAGCATATCCACAAAGCTGTTGATGACGCTGAAGGGAAACTGGAACCAGGCGGCCACACTCTTGAAATCGAGGTCGGCCGTAAAGGTCAGCAGCAGGCCGGCGCCGAAGAAATAATACATGATGGTCTGGAAATCGCCGGGATAGACGATCAGCTTCTCGATCAGCATGAAGTTGCCGATCAGCATCAGGATCCAGCCGAGATTGCCCAGGGCGCTCTTGATTGTTCCTTCATGGATCGCGCGCCAGATTCGCCCCAGGGTCAATTGGGAAAGCGCCAGGATGAAACAGAAATATTGCGTATTCGCCTGGGCCTCATCGCCGGTCAGCGCAGGCAGCTTCGCCCATTCCAGGAAGGCGGGCGCGGAGCAACCGAAATAGTTGCCCGACATCGCTCCCCAGACAACCGTTGCCGAGCTCAGCAACAGAAAGAGCCTGACCGGCAGTTTTGCCGCCGGTTTGCCGCGGAAATGCCAGGCGGCCCAGCAGGACGCGGTGAGAAAGATCAAACCGTAACCCGCGTCTCCGATGATCATTGCGTAGAAAATGGTGAAGAAAATCAATACCCCGGCGGAGACGTCGATCTCTTCGTATCCCGGATTGATTCCGAGAAACTGAAACAGCGGTTCGACCGTTTTTACCCATTTGGGCGAGGCGAGCAATGTCGGCACCCGGTCGTCCGGGCCCGGGTCTTCGACTAGGAGCCCCCAGCCGTTTTCTTCGGCCGCTTTTTCCAGCCGGTCGACGGCGGGAACGGGGACGAAGCCGCGGAGTGAAATGATCGTGTCGTGTTTCCCGAGGGAATCGGCAACTTGCATATATTCCAGCTCGGCGGCGAGCCGTCTCACCCGGTGTTCCGCGGCCGGAATCGAGCAGAACAGCTCGGCGATTTCATGGTAGACGCCGACGATTTCATCCCCCAGCATGGTTTCGCGGCGGCGCAATTCCGCCGGATTGTCTTCGACGGTCAGCCGGATTTCCGGCAGGGCGCCGGACTCGATTTCCGTGGCGGAAAAGACGGCAAAATGATAACGCCCCTTTTCTTCGTGCATCACTTCGGTCACGGCGTCTTTCAGGCTTTTGGCGGCTGCCAGCGCGTCTTCGCGGCCAAAGCAGAGGTAGACATGGACGCCTTTGGCCTTGAGTTCGTCGACGGTTTCGCGTTTGAATTCCCCCCAGACGGCGAGATTTTTCCGGCGCTGGCGGACGGAATCAAGCTCGCTCTGGAGCTTGTTGCGCGTCTCGAAAAGTCCGGCGGCACGCTCGATGGTTTCCGCGCCGGAGTGTTTATTGGCGTCGACGCATTCGATCTCTTCCGGTATTGTGGCGCGGGCCTTCACCAGCTCCTTGAGGACGCGGCGCGCCGTGTCGCAGCTCTCCGCCACGGTCGCGGTGTCTTCGGAACGGTTTTCCTTGGCGATTTCAATCTGCATCACGCCGAGCGCCCGGAGTGCGTTCAAGGTGGCGCTTTCGCCGTCGCCCAGGGCGAACAGCGTGACTTTTTTCATCGGTACGATCATTGAAAGCCCCTTTTATGAACGGATCTGCCCGTTCCCGCGAACGAGATATTTATAACTGGTCAGCTCGTCGGCCCCCATCGGCCCGCGGGCGTGGAGTTTGTCCGTGCTGATGCCGATCTCCGCGCCCATGCCGAACTCACCGCCGTCGGTGAACCGGGTGGAGGCGTTGCTGTACAGCGTCGACGAATCGACGTTGGCGAAAAAGTATTCGATATCTTCCGGAATCGAACTCACGATTCCGTCGCTGTGCCGCGAACCGTAGCGGTTGATGTGTTCGACCGCCTCTTCCACGCCGCCGACTATTTTCACCGAGAGCACGAGCTCGAGGTATTCGGCATGCCAATCTTCTTCGGTTGCCGCGATCGCTTCGGGGGCGAACTTGCGGAACTCTTCGTCGCCGCGCAGTTCGACGCCCTCCTGGCGCATCGCCGTGAGGAAAAGCGGAATGAACTCCGCGGCGGCCTTCCGGTCGATCAGCAGTGTTTCCAGCGCGTTGCAGGCGCTGGGGCGCTGGCATTTGGCGTTGACGACGATGTCGACGGCCTTTTTCCTGTCGCATTCGCTGTCGATATAGAGGTGGCAGACGCCCTTGTAGTGTTTCAGCACCGGCATGGTCGCTTCGGCGCAGACCAGGCGGATCAGCTGTTCGCCGCCGCGCGGAATCACCAGGTCGATATGGCGATCCATCTTCAGCAGCAGATTCACCGCCGCGCGGTCGGTCCAGGGAACCAGTTGCACCACGCCCTCGGGCAAGCCGCATTCGACCGCCGCCAGATCCAGCAGCTGGCTCAAATAAAGGTTGGAATGGAACGCTTCGCTCCCGCCCCGCAGGATTACCGCGTTGCCCGCTTTAAGGCAGATTCCGGCGGCGTCCACGGTCACATTCGGGCGCGATTCGTAAATAATGGCGATCACGCCGAGGGGCACGCTCACCTTGGAGATGACCAGGCCGTTGGGGCGGGTCGTCTCCGAAAGCACCTTGCCCACCGGGTCGGCCTGGGCGGCCACTACCCGGAGGCCGTCGGCCATCTCTTTGATCCGGCGGTCGTTGAGGGTCAGCCGGTCGAGCATCGCGCTGGAAATTCCGGCTTTGCGCGCCGCATCCAGATCCTGTTCGTTGACCTTCTTGATTTCG
>JAVBSA010000160.1:0-11658 GCA_031556915.1 Victivallis sp. | reverse complement strand
AAAAACCCGGGTTTCGCTGAAGCCAAGGACGGTGTTCCCGTCGGCTGGGTCAAGGCCGGCGCCCTCGGCGTCAGCACCGAAAACTCCGTCGTCACCCTGAAAACCGACAAGGACCTGGGGTGGCCGAGCCTTTTCCAGGATATCAAGGTCTCCGAGCTCCCGGCGCTGAAAGAGGGCGAGTCCTATGAAATCGTCCTCACCTTCCGCCAGAAGTCGGACGGAGTCGACAAATTCGCCTTCGGCACCGTCGCCATCATGGGCAAGGACAAACGTCTCACCTACAAAGACGGCACCAACGTCAACGGAACCAAAGACTGGCAGAATTGCACGACTGTGCTGAAGCTCAAGGCACTCCCGGAAGGCGCTGAAATCGTCCGCGCATCCTTCTACCTCAATGGAACCGGCAGCACCGGCATCAGCAATGTGAAGTTCGTCGTCAAGGTCGTCGACAACAAGTAATCCCGGCTTCCGATAAAAAAGGGCGTCCATTTCGGACGCCCTTTTTTTATGCCGGGATAACGATTATTTGCCGGCGAGATATTCTTCGATGCGCTCGGCGAGCGAATTCTGGTGAATGCGGATAATCTTCATTTCACGCACAACGCTCTCCGGAGCGTCGGAAGCGTGAGCGGTGTTCACCATCACGTTGCTGCCGAAGTCGCGGCGGACGGTGCCGCCGGGCGCCTTGGAGGGGTCGGTCGGTCCCAGGACCGAACGGATCTTGGCGATGGCGTCGGCGCCTTCGTAAATCAGGACGAGGCACTTGGCCTCGGCGTTCTGGCGCTGCTTCTCTTCTTCGGTGAGGTTTTCCGGCCGGCGGCCGGACATGAATTCGACCAGCTTCGAAAATTCGTTGTCCGCAAACTGCGTGCCGATCGTCTCGGTCAGTTTTTCGATCGACTCTTCCGGCAGGACCACTTCGAATTTTTCTTCGAGGAACTCCTTGGCGCGCGCGCCGATTTTCGGGGCGAGCTTTTCGCGGAGCGCTTCCTGAACCGGGCCGTAGAAGTCCAGCGCGTCGTTGACGCTCATGCGGTGAACCTTGCAACCGACAATCCGCAGCCCGGTGCGGCTGAGCATGTCGATGATGTTGCCGGGGCGGCTGGAGGGATGGCGCCAGTTGTCCGGCTTAATGATGACCAGCGTGCGCTCTTCGCCGGGCACGGAACCGATCGCACCGTCGATCAGGTTGGGGGAAGCGGCGGCGAACTCGGCGAACATTCTCAGCTTGCACCTGGCTTCCTGAAGATTCGGCGGGGTCAGCACGGCGGGTTCGAAATAACGGACGATATTCGGATTTTCCTTATCTTCCACCAGATCCGCATAGGTGTCGCGGAGCGTCTCGCCCGCGCTCAAAGTGTGCTGCGAATAGGGCGAAAGACGCCCCGTGATCTCGGTGAGCTTGCGGCAGGCGTCTTCGCCGCGGAAAAGCAGCATCAGCGTACGTTCCTTGCTGCCGTCTTCGCGCGGGGAGAAATTCTCCCGCACATAATCGGCGAGCATCTTGCCGGTCACCTTCGCATCCATCGCTTCCAGATTCTGCGCGTAACGCTCGGTCATCTCCGGCGTAAAGGCGAGCATCTGGGCGCCGATGAACTCAAGATCGGTACGCGACATCAACCGGGCGATGATCCCGCCGGTACGCGACTTCAGCAAGCTGTAAGGTGTGATGAGAATGTACGATACTTCAACTGCCATTTTTTCTTTTTCCTTCCCTTAGGATTCCCGAACATGTTGATTCTGTATAATATAACCCCGCAAGTTTCAATCGGCAAGTCCATTTTCATCGATTGAATGAAGTTCTCCGGGCAAACTAACTAGGTCAGTTTTGATAAATGTTCTTTTTTTACGTTTTTTTATTCATTTTTGTGCTTAATACTATTGACATTGTCACTTTTATTTACTATAATTATAGCAACACAAGGATTACTATGGCGGATAAGATTACAATCGTCAGGGAACAGATTCTCAGAAGTCTGGAATCGGGGGAACTGCGGGGCGGCGCCAAGCTGCCGGGGGCGCGGGAGTTCTCGGAACGGGCCGGCATATCGCTCGCGATCGTGCAAAGCGCTTTCACATCGCTGGTGCGCGACGGCATTCTTGAAAGCGTCTCCCGGAGCGGTACATTCGTCCGGCGCGACTGGGCCGAGCGGATTTTACCCGGCAGTTTCGTCTCCTTCCGCGACTTCTGGACCGAACGGTTCGGGGAATTCCGCGAAGAGATGCCCGGCAGCCTTACGTTCTCCTGCTTCCCGAAAGGAATGTTCGAAGTCCGGACCACCTTCGAGGTGCTTCAGTACCGGGACGAATACCTCAACCTCGCCGAACTCTTCGACGAAGCGTATCCCGAAAAGGACGCTTTTTTTGAAGCGCCGTTCAAAAGCTTCCGCAACGGCGGAGGCCGCCTCTTCGGGATCCCGCTCATTTTTTCGCCGCGCGTCATCTGTTACAACCCCGCAATCCTGGCGGCGGCGGACTGCCCGGAACCGCACCCCGGCTGGAGTTTCGACGATTTTCTCGCTTCCATCCGCATCTTGCGCAACTCGCTTGCGCCGAACCGGATCTTCAACTGGAGCGGCTACTCCTTTTCGTGGCTGAACTTCATTTTCCGGGCGGGCGGCAATATCATCGACGGCAACGAGGTGAAGATCGACCACCCGCGCACGCTGGCCGGAATTCTGCATGTCCGGGAGCTGTTCAAGACACTCGGCGTAACCGAAATGAAAGCGGGCGAGGATTACAACGCGCATTTCAACGCCGGCGAATGCGCATTTCTGATGGCCGCCCGCGAGGAGGTCGACTTCAATGCCGGCTGCCGCTGGAAAAGCGTTCCGCTGCCGATGATTCCGGGCGGGGCGGACCTCACCGCCCAGGCGACCGACCTCCTCTGCATCCGGCGGCACAACGGGGATATCGAACTGGCCAGGAATATGATCAAAACCGTGTTGTCGGAACCGTTTCAGGACCGGCTCGGCAAACTCCGGTACGGGATTCCGATCCGTAAAACCTCGGCAATCAACAGCTTCGACGCCAACGACCCGCGCGATCTGCTCTTCCTCTCGGAAATGGCGAAAACCTCGGCCGGATACAATATCGACTCCCCGGAGCTCAGCACCGTCGTCAGCAACGGAATTTGCGAAATTCTCTACAACGGCGCCGATCCCAACGCCATCACCGCGGAGCTCGGCAGTGTGTTGCGCAGCGTGTTACGTCTCAGAAACTTTACGTTAAAGAAATAGAAAGGGTTCCGGCAATGAATCAAAAGCATTTCACACTGATCGAACTTCTTGTCGTGATTGCGATTATCGCGATTCTGGCCGCAATGCTGCTCCCGGCGCTCAGCCAGGCGCGCGACAAAGCCAAAAGCGCCCAGTGCATCAGCAACCTCAAGGAACAGGGAACCTGGACCGCGCTCTACCTGGATGATTTCTCGGGGTTCACCCCCGCCTGCGACGAATTCAAAAACGGCGACTACAATAATCTGCCGGAAGCCCACCCCTGGGAGAAATTTTTCCGCGCCGGGTATATCAACCGGAAAATCTACTACAACCGGAACCGCAGCAAAGTTACCTTCTGCCCCGGTTACGACAACTTCAAGACGGCGGTCCCCGCGCTCGCCGGTGAAATCAGCCTGCCGCCGACGGGCGATCCCCTCACATTGGGCACATACGGTTTCGCCGCGCGGGTTCTCGGGCACAGCGTCGTAAAAACCAACGACGGCCAGCTGCCCAAGATCGGCAATTACAAACAGCCGTCGGTCAAACCGGCTTTTCTGGACGCCTTTCTCGACAACAACCAGCTTTTCGGCAACCGGAGCAGCCTTTCATTCTGGAACCGGTCCGACTGGCTCACCAACTATTCGCAATACATCAACACCTGCCACGGAAAAAACCGCGCCAACGCGGTGTTCCTCGACGGACACGCCGCCGCCTTCAACGTCTACGACACCGACGAAGTGCTTCTCAAGATGTTCCCGACCGTAAAAGCCAATCTTTTTCTGTAAAGCATCATGATGAAAAAGCAAATCATTCTGCCGCTGCTGCTGGCAACCTGGGGTTGTTTTGCCGCCGAAGTGAAATTCCAAAGCGGTTTCGAAGACGGGCTCGCCGGGTGGGACATCCCGAAAAGCGCGGCCCATGTCACGGTAAGCGAAGTTGCTTTCGAAGGAGTCAAAGCGGCGGAAATCCGTTTCGATCCCGCCGGAAATCCCGAGAAGCGCCACGGCGGCGTTCTCTGGTCAAAGAAGATTCCGGTCACCCGCGGAATCTACCGCGTCACGGCCAGGATCCAGCTGGCAGAAGGTTACGGCTCCACCATCGGCATCGAATTCTACGACGCCCGGAACCGCAAACTCGGCAACAACGGCTGTCATTTCGGCAGCGCGCCGCCGTCGAAGGAGCAGTGGCTCGAAGCAGCCGTCACCGGGTCGGCTTTCTCCGACGAAACCAGTTACGCGATGGTGAAACTCTATATCCCGTTCAGCGTCAAGCAGCTCATCCGGCTTGACGATGTGAAGCTCGAAGCGCTCCCCGCCACGGCGCAGCCGCCGCCCTGGGAGCCGCAGTACAAGATCCGGCCGGACGAAACAAAAAAGCTCACCCCCGCCGATTTCCCGGGACCGGATGGTATCGTCTACCCCGACTTCACCTATGCCGGGGCGCGCGCCGAAGTGCTGAAGCGCACCGGTCCGACCGTCATCCGGCTCGATGTGAAAAGCGGCGAAGATATTTTCCTGCCGCTCGGCAAAGCGGTCGACGCCCTGCCCGCCGACGGCGGAACCGTTGTCATTCCGGCAGGCAATTTCACCATGTCGGGAATCCTGACCGTCACCAAGGATTTCGTCGCCATCAAAGGCGCCGGGCGCGACAAAACCCGGATCGACTTCACCTACGATCCCGGGGAAAACCGGGTCGACCTCTACGGAATCGCGCCCGGCGATCGGATCGCCCCGGGACAATCGGTCCACATTTACGCCCGGCCGGCGGGGCTGCGCTCCCTCCGGCTGGAACTCGACGGCAAGGAATTCGGCAAATATGCCCGGAGTCTTCATTCCGGCAACCTGTCTTTCTATCAGAAAAGTCTTCCCCGCGAAGTAAAAAGCGGCAAACACCTCTTGCGCGGAACGGCGGAATATCAGGACGGCAAACAATTCACGACGGAAATTGAAGTCACCGTCGATCCCGCCGTCAAACCGACCCTTCCCGACCGGGAACCGCGCGGCTTCATCGCTTTTCGCGGCAAAGGTTTCAGCTCCAAAGACTACCGGCTCGCCGCGGATGGGATCAGGGGCGAATCCTCTGTGACGCTCGAGGATCGGAACCACCCCTTCCGCCCCGGCGATATCGTCATCCTGCGGGCGTTGGAAACCCCTGCCCGGCGCGCGGTTACCCGAAACGCCTGCAACTGGGGAGCTTTCCGCAGCACCCACCTTTTTGTCGAGAAAGCGGAAGGAGCAAAGCTCACCTTCAACCAGCCATTGCGGCTCGACTATCCGGCCGCAGACGAATCGTTCGTGCGCAAATTCGACATCGTCCGCGGTGGACAGATCGAAGGGATGACGCTTGAAACGAAAAACGACTTCTGGTTGAACAGCGTGATGTGCGAATACGCCGCCGACTGCCTCGCCCGCGACATTAAAGTCATCAAATGCGGCCGCAACCCGGTCTATGCCGGGCACGCGAAATTCTGTTCCATTCTCGACTGCGAGTTCGACGGCGCCTGGTTCAACGGCGGCGGCGGAACCGCTTACGCCGGGTGGGAGAGTGCTTCCGACTGCCTGACCGACGGAATCGTGACCCGGCGGATGCGCCATGCCCCGGTCGTTCAATGGGGAGCTTCGGGCAACGTCATCCGCAACGGCAGATTCGAACATGGCGATGCCCAATGGCACGCCGGTTGGAGCAATGAGAATCTTTTTGAAAACTGCACAGTCATCAGCGACACCAGGGAATTCGGCGGTTACGGCAATGCTTTCTGGTCATCCGCTCCCGAAGACGGCGCGCACGGGCCGAACGGACCGCGCAACGTTGTTTACAACTGCGACGCGTATTCGATTGCGGACGGCGTTTATCTGGGTGGGATGAATGAAAACTGGATTTTCGCTTACAATCGCTTCAGGGTGAAACAGGGGCGTGGATTCTTTTTCAAAACGGCCAGTTTCGACCATATCTTAAGGGGAAATATCGTGATTCTGGAGGATTCGGTTTCGCCGTTTCTGTTGTTTGCCACTCCGGACTGCGGCGGTGTGGAGGTGGTGGGAAACACCTTTTCCGGTGGAGGAAAGCTGTTTGACGGCCTTCAGAAGCCGATGGTGGAGAAAGACAATCGGATCGTGCCGCTGGATAAAAATTTGCCGCGCCCGGAGCCGGCGGTGCCGTCGATTTACGAGTGGCAGCTGAAGAACCGGAAGTAGGGGAGGCGGAGCCGGCCGGGTCCGGGGCTTTTTTGGCCTTCGGCCAAAAAAAATGAAGCCGCAAGGCTTCGCTTCATACCGCGCAGCGGTGCTTCATACGCCAGTGCTTCATGTGCCGAAGGCACGCTTCATTCTCTCCTCCGCCTTGCGATGAAGCATTGCCTTTGGCAATAGGAAGCACCGCTGGCGCGGTATGAAGCGCGCTTCGCGCATATTGGGAAGGGAACCATGCCCGCAGTTTGGTAAAATCGGACACGTTGCAGAGTTAAGAATCGTGGGCGCCTGACAGGGGTCGGGGTCTGTTTGACCTGACGGTCCAAGCAGACCGTCGCCCGCCTGGGGGCGGAAAAATTTTGAAAATTTTTCCTTGTTCAGCGTCACCGGCGCGCGAGATACCTTGAGGCTCCGCCTCAAACTCCGCTTAGGGCTCCGCGCCCTAAGAACCGCGCCAAGGCCGAAAGGCCCTGGACCCGGTCGGCTTCGCCTCCCCACTTGGCACAAAAAAAGCCGCCCCCTTTTACGGGAGCGGCCTTTTATCAGACTCCACTCAGTCGAGCTTCAGCCCTGCGAGGGACTCGCTGCTGAAGACTTCGCCCATGTCGATCATGGCTTCGCCCGGCTTCAGCGCGGCAGTGTATTCCTCTTCAGCCGCCTTGAGATCCTCGGCGGAGAAGTTCTCGCCGACCGCCTTGATCGAAAGACCGATCCGGCGCTCGTCGTTGTCAACCTTGATCACACGCGCTTCCACATCGTCGCCGACGTTGAGAACATCTTTGACCTTCTCAATGTGGTCGCGGCTGAGCTGCGAAATGTGAATCAGACCGTCAATCTTGCTGGAGAGCTCGACAAACGCGCCGAACGCCGCAATCTTGGTCACTTTGCCCTTCACAACATCGCCGACCTTGTAGAGATCGTTGATATTGGCCCAGGGATCGGTCTCAGCCTGCTTGAGGCCGAGAGAAATGCGCTGCTGATCCGGATTGATGTCCAGAATCACCGCTTCGACTTCCATGCCCGGCTTGAGCACTTCGTTCGGGTTGTTGATCTTGCGCGTCCAGCTCATGTCGGAGACGTGGATCATGCCGTCGATGTCGTTTTCAATTTCGACGAACGCGCCATAGCTGGTCATATTGCGGACCTTGCCGGTGATGCGGCGGCCAACCGGATACTTCTCGGCCAGCACTTCCCACGGATTGCGCTCCTTCTGACGGAGACCGAGGGAAATCTTGCGGCTGTCGCGATCGATTTCAAGAACGACCGCTTCGACTTCGTCGCCGATGTTGAGAACGTCGCTCGCCTTGCTGACACGCTTGGTCCAGCTCATTTCAGAGACGTGGATCAAACCTTCGATACCGGTTTCGATCTCAACGAACGCGCCGTACGGCATGATGTTGACAACCTTGCCGGAGACCTTGCTGCCCTTGGGATACTTGGCGACCACATCGTCCCACGGATTGCGGGTCTTCTGCTTGAGGCCGAGGGAAACACGCTCTTTTTCCTTGTCGATGCCGATCACGACGACTTCCAGCTCCTGACCGACCGAGAGAACCTCGGAGGGATGCGAAATGCGGCCCCAGGAGATGTCGGTGATGTGGAGCAAACCGTCCACGCCGCCGAGATCGATGAAGGCGCCGAAGTCGGTGATGTTCTTGACCACGCCCTTGCGGAGGTCGTCGACCGCCATTTCGGCGAGGATCTTGCCGCGCTGGTCGCGGAGGGATTCTTCCAGCAATTCGCGGCGCGAAACCACGATATTGTGACGTTCCTGGTTGATCTTGATGATCTTGACGTCGAATTCTTTACCGATGAAGTCGTCCATGTTGTGGACCGGGCCCACATCGAGCTGCGAACCGGGCAGGAAGGCCGGGAAGCCTTCGACATCGACCATGATGCCGCCCTTGACGCGGTGACGCATGAAGCCCTTGACGACATAGCCTTCGCCGTATTCGGTGGTGATGCGGTTCCACGCCTTGATGGAATTCGCCTTTTCCAGGCTGAGTTCCGGCATATTGTTGCGGTTTTCAATCTCTTCGAGGAAGACGTCGATCTTGTCGCCGATGTTGACTTCGGCGAACTTCAGGAACTCCTGGGCGGAGATGAAACCTTCCGCCTTATAACCGATATCGACCAGCGCGCCGTCCGGACGCTTGGCAACCACTGTGCCTTCGACGATTTTGCCCTTGCTGAAGGCGCTGGTGTTCTCGGTCGCCTGGAGCAGTTCTTCCATGGATCCCGGAATGTTGGAGAAATCCAGGAAGCTCTCCTCGAAATTGTTTACTTCTGCCATGTTGTTTGTGTTCTTGTTGTTAATTTGTTTGTGATACTTCCCCCGCCCCGGCCGAATTGCCGGAAACAGGCGCCAAGTATTTAAAATATCGCTATCTATCATAAATTACAAGCAGTTAGCACAGAGTTTTCATGCTTTTTCGCAAGAAATGCGGGCAGATTGAAGCCGAGGTCTGTTTCACCCGGTGGTCAAAGCAGACCGCGTGCGCTCCGCACCCTTGAGAATCCCGCCTGGACCGGGCCGCGGCTCTACGGCAGGTAGACATCGAGTTCGTCGCGCAGGAAGGTACGGAGCTTATCCGTATCGACTTCACGCACTTCTCCTTCGCACATCGCCGCCGCCGCTCCCGCCGCCTGCCCGGTCAGGAAACACCCCGGAATCACGCGGATCGACGACTGCGCCTCGCGGTCGCAGCTGATGCAGCGCCCCGCCACCAGAAGATTCTCCACACCGAGTGGGATCAACGCACGGTACGGCACCCCGTAGCTCTCGCCCGGTTCAAAATGCGTGTCCTTGATCTCTTTCTCCACCTTCTTCTGCTGCTCCACATCGCCCGACGAATGGATGTCGATCGGATAACTGAACCGCCCGATTTCATCCGGGAACGAAGCCCGGCGGCGGTAGTCGCCCCCGTTCAATTGGTACTCCCCGTGAATCCGGCGCGTCTCACGCACCCCGAGCAGCCAAGCCGTCTGCGTCATTTCGGAATTCTCGAATCCCGGCACGTGTTCCCGATAGAAATTGTGGAAGATCAACGCCAACTTACGCCCCTCGACGTAAGCCGCCGTCAGCTGTTCCGGGTCGAGCGTGTCGGTTCCGTAAAGATGGCCGACGTTGGCGCGCCCCGTCCGGTCGTTGGTCGCCCAGAAACCGGGGAAGTGAAACTCCTGTACCGGCGCGGTGCCGGCCTCCGCCATCTTCATCCAGATGGCGCGATCGTTCTTCCAGACATCCGGGGAACGCGACAGGTCGACATTGGTATACTGGGCGCAGAGCGTCGGGCTCATCGTGCGCCCCCCGGCATCTCCCTTGTCGAACGGCACCCCGGCGAACGCGGCGACCGAAGCGTCGCCGGTGCAATCCACAAAGACGCGGCCGGTCACTTTCCGGAGTCCGGTCGTCGTGGCAACCAACAGCGACTCGATTTTACCGTCCCGGACAATCACGTCCGCCACGCGGACCATGTAATAAATTTTTACCCCGGCCTCGAGCAGTTTCCGGTCGCAAACGCGCTTGAGCGCTTCGACATCGACCTCCTGCCCCATGAAGTTGCTCTTTTCGACGCCCATTTCGGCGCAGGCTTCCGCTACGATGGAGCCGCAGATGTTGCCGACCAGCGGACGTTTGCCGTCCCCCTGATGGAGGATCACCGGAATCAATCCCCCGGTGCTCATGCCCCCGGCGCTGCCGGTCTGTTCCAGGAGAACCGTCTTTTTTCCCAGCTTTGCGGAAGCGATGGCTGCCCCGATTCCGGCGGGCCCTCCCCCGGCGACAACGACGTCGGCGTCACAGAAAACCGGCACATTCAATGATTCAAACATAGATTCCTCCATTGGTTTGCTTTTAATTATATCACAGAATGGTTTGCTTTTTTGTCGCCGGCACGCTATTGTTTTAAGATAATAAGCTAATTTGGCATACAATGCAGAATAAAAACGAAAAATCATTGCCGTTCCGGGAGCTGGAGAAACGGCTGGAGGCGATTTCGGCCTTGATCGATACGGATTGTTTGTGGAAGCTTTCGCGCCACAGTCTGCTGGAACCGGCGTTGAGTTACGGAACCACGCATCATGACCGGCCGTTCTGCCGGGCGGTCAAGCGGGAGAATGAGCCGCGCTGCGTACAACAGGATCTGGTTTACGTCGCGGGGCTGCTGGAACGGCGGCGGAAGAGTTTTACGATGCGCTGCCATGCGGGGGCGGAGGAGTTTATCATTCCGGTGTTCCGTGAGGAGCGGCTGCTGGGGACGGTGGTTTGCGGACCTTTCCGTTTTCAGGAGGAGTCGGTTTTTTGTGCGGAGTACCGGGATTTGCCGGAGTGGAAGCCGGAATTTGCGACGGCGCTGGAGATTGCGGTGGCAAGCATGATTTCTCCGCTGGTGCGGGAGTTGTACCGTTACCGGCCTGATTTGCTGCCGGTTCCGGTGGGCGAGGAGCGTGTGATCAAAGTGCTGGAATATCTGCATGATCGTTATGCGGAGAAGATTACGGTGGAGACGGCGGCGCGGGAGGTATTTTTGAGCGGGTCGCGTTTGTCTCATCTGTTCCGTGAGGTGTGCCGGGTTGATTTCAGCACGTACCTTTTGAAGCTGCGGATTCTGGCGGCGCGGGAGTTGCTTGAGGGGACGGAATTGACGGTGGCGGAGGTGGCGGCGCAGAGCGGATTTTCGGGGCAGCACCATTTCGCGGCGATTTTCCGGAAACAGACGGGGATGACGGCGACGGAGTGGCGAAGGGGGAGGAAAAAGGTGAGGATTTGAGCGGGGAAAGTGGGGAGGCGGAGCCGACCGGGTCCAGGGCCTTTCGGCCCTGGTGCGGTTTCCAAAGAAGAGCATAACCCTTTGGCGGAGTTTGAGGCGGAGCCTCAAGTTTTATCGCACGTAAGTGACGCTGACAAAGGAAAAATTTGTCAAAATTTTTCCGCCACAAGTGCGTGCGCGGTTCTTTGCGCCGCCAGGCGCAAAAACCAGCCCCCGGAAGGGGGCATCCCCCGACACCCACGACGTTGTATTAAAAATCGTGGGAGCCTGACAGGGGTCGGGGTCTTTTCGACCTGATCGGTCGAAAAGACCGTCGCCCGCCTGGTGGCTGAAAATTACTGGCGAAATTTTCCTTTTTCAGCGTCACCGGCGCGCGAGAATACTTGAGGCTCCGCCTCAAACTCCGCCAAAGGGTTATGCACCCTTTGGAAACCGCACCAAGGCCGAAAGGCCCTGGACCCGGTCGGCTTCGCCTCCCCA
>JAVBSA010000332.1:0-3302 GCA_031556915.1 Victivallis sp. | reverse complement strand
GACCACTTCGCCGAGGTCGACCGCTTCGCCCGACCAGATGATTTTACCTTTGTCATCGAACAGGAAGGCTTTGGGAAAGAGCATGCTCCCGGCCATATAGTTGCTGACAAGCTCGCGTTTGGGGTCGATGGCGAAGGGGAGCGTCACATCGGGGCGTTCCGAGAGCAGCCGCTTGACGTCGTCCGCCGAATCGGGGGTGACGATGGCCATCCGCAATTTTCCGGCGAAGGTGCGCTGAAGCTGGGTGAGCATGGTCAACACTTCGTGGCTGTTCGGAGCGCGGGTCAGCAGAAAGACCGCCGCTTTGTATTGCGGATCGGTCGGCGACGTTTTGCCGGGCGGAACCGGAGAAAAGGGAGCCCCCTGGATCCAGCGGAGCCCGGTGAAATCCACGGCGTCGTCGCCGGGGCGAAGTGCGAAAAGAGGCAGCGCCAGACAGAGCGCGACGACCGGTAAAAGAATCTTTTTCAGCATGATAATATTCCCCTCATAGTAATACGGACTTCCTTAATATAATCCCGGATCGACGGAAATACAAGAGTTCCTGACAAGAAGTGTACTGGAAAGCGTGCGGTGTTCGATGGGGGCCGGGTGGTTGCCGACGATTTTCTGCAGCAGGTCCGAGGTTTCGGCGGCAAGACGGTCGAGATCCTGGTTGATCGTGGTCATTTCGGGGTCGAGACAGCGGGAGATTTCGGGGAGCTCCGAGCAGATGAGGGAGAGATCCTCCGGAATCCGGACGCCGCGTTTCCGGAGTCGGAAGGCGCTTTCAAGCGCGACGCCTTCGCCGCAGACGATGAGCGCGGTAGGGGCGGCTTTGAGGAGAAGGTCAAGCTCCTGTTCCATTCCGCGCTCGAACTGCCCGGGCTGGATAAAGGGCAGCTTTTTTTCCTTCTGAACCGTCCGATAGGCGTTGAGCCGTTCCGCCCCCGCCTGGTTGTCCGCCTGATCCAATGCGAGCGCGATGCGGCGGTGGCCGAGATGGTGGAGATATTCCAGCGCCAGCCGGACGCCTTCGAAGTGGTCGGTCGAAACCGAGCTGCAGAAGGGAAATTGTTTATTGACGGTCACCATCGGGATGGAAAGCGCGGCGAGTTCTTCACGGTGCGTTTCGATCCCTTTTTCGGAGAGCAGCAGCAGCATGGCGCGGGTATAAGTGCCGTAGAGGCGGCCGATTTCGGCGACCGGGATGATTTCGGCGAGGAATTTGCGCCGGGTGATTTCGCAGACGGAGCGCGAGAGCAGTTCTTCTGAAAAGCTGGTGCGCCGCTGAGGGTGCGGCAGGTCGCTGACGACGATGGCGATGCAGTCCCGCGCCATCACCTGCTGAGGGCGGTAATTGAGTTCGCGGGCGGCGGCGAGCACGCGGGCGCGGACGGCTTCACTCACCTTGGCGCGGCCGGTGAACACGCGTGAAATGGTCGCTTTGGAGACGCCGCATTTCAGCGCGAGTGTGTTGATATCGCTGGACATTTTATAACCTGATCGTCCGGTAAGTGAAGACGTCGCTTTCGGGGGAATAGCCGATTTCGACCATGCTGCCGTTGCGGGTGACGGAACCGGCGCAGCATTCGCCGCGGCCGTTTTCGTCGATTTCAAGATAGGGTTTATGGACGTGCCCGCAAAGGGAGAGGTCGATCTTGCCCTCTTTCATGAGTTTCAGGATGGGTTTCTGGCCGAAGAGGCGGTGCCGCATGCGGAGGATGGGGTTTGCCTCATACATGGGGTAGTGCGAGAGGAGGAGCCGGGGGCCGTGTTTGGGCGCGTCGCAGAGCTCCGCGATTTTCACCGCGTCTTTTTTGTCGAGGAACCCCCACGAACAGAGCAGATTCGAGGGGCGGCTGGTGTTGAGCAGCAGGAATTCGACGCCGGCATACTGCCGTTTGAGAGGCATGTCGGAAAACGCGTAATCTCCCCGTGAGAGGTAATGAACCATGTCGTTGACGGCGGCGACGCATTTGGGCCGGTAGACGTAGCAATCGTGATTCCCCGGCATATAGATGAGCGGGATGCCGGAATCTCTCAGGGGTTTGAGGATCGGCCGGACTTTGTCGAATTCGCCGGGTTGTCCGCTGCTGGTGAGGTCGCCGGTACATACGGCGACGTCGGGTTTGGTATCGAGGATGTATTCGACGGCGCGTTCCAGCTTGGCGAGGTCGTGCCGGAACTGGCGGCGGAAGCGGTAGTTGAACACGCCGACCCAGCGTTTGTCGAAGTAGGCCATCCAATCTTCGGCGGGCCCCCCGGCGTGCGGGTCGGAAAAGTGAACAATGCGCATAAACTAAACCTAATTCTATAAAATTAAAAATCGCGAAGCGAAAAAAGTAAGGCCGCTTAGCGGCCCGGCCCCCTGACGCCGCCGAAGGCGGTTTGGGGCGAAACGCAATCCGTAACATCCGAAGCGTCGGCGCTTTTGCCGCCGCCGGCCGCTTCCAATACAATCACCCGAGCAATACCGCCAGCGTGCCCGCCACGATCAGGGCCGCGGCAATAATGGCGCTTCCGAGCGGCAAAGCCTCTTTGAATATCTGTCCGAAACTTTTCTGCTTATTCCCTCCATCCGGGCCGGCAGCGGCGGTGGAATGCAAAGGCCCCTTCAGGAAAGCCGAGGCGCGCCCGGCGGCCTGAAAGTAGGCGAGCCGCAGCTTATCCACTTCAGCGGCGTCGGCTTCGGCAGTCAGTTTTTCCAGGATTTCCCGGAACTTCTCCAATTCACTGCGACGGAGGGCGGCCAGTTCCAGTTCGGCGTTGACGGTGGCGAAATCGCGTTCAATGCGCCCCTTGACGTCGTTGCGGAGCCGTTCCGGTTCACTCGGGCCCGATTTGACGATCCGGTCGGAGAGCTTCGCTTTTTCCGGCGGCGTTTCCGCGACGATTTCGCCGTTGAGCCGGGCTGTGTTTTCTTTCAGGCGGTCACGCATGTGAACCAGATTGTCACTGATAAAATCGTTTCTCGGCATGGAAGGCTCCCCATTGTTTTGAGTAATATACTATTCAGGTGTAATTTGTGCAAGAAGGGGGTTGCAAAAATGGTAAAAACGCTTTATAGTGTGTGTCCTGCGGGGCGGGAGGCGAGTACAGAGTCGTGGGAGCCTGACAGGGGTCGGGGGCTTTTCGACCTGATCGGTCGAAAAGACCGTCGCCCGCCTGGTGGCGGAAAATTTCTTCGAAATTTTCCTTGTTTAACGTCACCGGCGCGCGAGAAAACTTGAGGCTCCGCCTCAAACTCTTTTAATACTGCCGCCTTCGGCGGGAGCTTAAAAGCGTTTCGCCGCTGGACCACGACCAGCCGATGGGCTGGA
>JAVBSA010000276.1:0-7881 GCA_031556915.1 Victivallis sp. | reverse complement strand
AGCAGGCCGTCAAAAAACATCTGACCGACAGCCAATACGACGTTACCGACGTCGGCCAGACCGATCCGGACAACAAGGTGCTGTACTTCGAGGCAGCCAGCCGGCTGGCCGAAGCCATGCAGTCCGGCGCCTACGCGCGCGGCATCGTCATCTGTGGAACGGGTGCGGGCGTCAGCCTGATCGCCAATAAGTTCAAAGGGGTTTACTGCGTTGCCTGCGAGAGCATCTATACCGCGCAAAGGAGCGGATGGATCAACAACGCGAACGTTCTGGCGATGGGCGAAAAGGTCGTGAGCTACGAGATGGGCTGCGAGATGGCGAAAGCTTGGCTGAGCTCGCAGTGGTGCGAAGGCTTCGAAGAGCAGCGGCGCAAGAACAACGAACGCGGCTTTGACGTTCTGCAGGAGATCGAGAGGAAAAACTTCAAGTAGATCCGACTCCTGAGATAACAGAAAATGATCCGCTTTTCCGCGACACTGGCTTTTCAGCACGACAGCATTTTTTCGCCAGTCGGCGCGCACGAGTTTGAGACCGCGCTCGACTGGGCGGCGGCTTCCGGGCTGGATGGCGTCGAACTGGTCATTTCAGATTACTCGGCATTGCCGCGCAACGCGCTGGAAGCGTTGCGGCGGACGCGCCTGGTGTACCCGAGCGTGGGCATCTGCTGGAACGCCTCCACCCCTGCCCCACTGCGCCGGCTCGCGGTCGAGCTGATTGCCGACGGCATTTCCAACGTGGCGGTTTTCAACGACGACCTGATTCAGCAATCGATGATCCAATACGGCGTACCCGCCGCCGAAGCGGACGAATACATCAATTCCACCTGTGTCGAAATCACGCCGTCCGGTACAAGTAACGTTTACGTGGCAAGCCCTTATTTCCCGTTGTGCACGCTCTTGCGGGAATACCTGAAAATCTCGCAGGCCGGAACGTATGACGAATTCCGTGCCGGGTATCTGGAATACCTCGGCGGGAAGATCGGCGAAGGCGCTGCATTGCAGAACGAATACCGCAAGTCGCGTCAGGCGGGAACCCGGCGGCCGATCCAAAGCCTTTTTACCCGAGACTGCATCGCGCGCGGCCTCGATATCGAAGAGGGCGGCGCGCGTTACAATTGGGTGGAGTGTTCGTTCGTCGGGTTGGCCAATCTGGTCGATTCCCTGCTGGTGATCCGCCGGGAAGTTTATGAGGACAGGAACCTGTCGTTGAAAGAGCTCGACGATATCCTGGAACAGGATTTCGCCGGCAACGAACCGTTGCGTCAGCGTTTTTTGAATGCGTACCCGAAATACGGTAACGCCGACGCGGAAGTCGATCGCGAGATTCCGCCGGTCACCGGTTTCATCACCGCCAGATGCGCGGAACAGAAAATGTATCCGGGCGATACGTTTTTCATCCCCGGCACATTCTGTTGGGAAATGCATCAACGGCTGGGGAAGGAATGCGGGGCCACGCCGGACGGCCGCCGTGCGGGGTTCCCGTTTGCCGACGGCGCGGGCCCGGCGCAGGGGCGTGAGAAAGACGGCCCCACCGCCGCAATCCGATCGGTCTGTTCCTGGGACCACCGGCCGATGCTGGGCGGCAGCGCTTTCAACCAGCGCTATTCGGCCGCTACCGTTTCGACGCCCGAAGCGCGGAAAAAGCTTGAACAGCTGATCGATGTTTTCATCCGGTGCGGCGGCTTCGAAACCCAGATCAATATTCTCGACGCCGACAAGCTCAAAGCCGCGCAGCTTCATCCCGAGGAATACCGCGACCTGGTGGTGCGCATCGGCGGTTACACCGATTATTTTACCGGGCTCTCGCCCGAGATGCAGGCCGAAGTCATTATGAGGACCATTTATCGGGAGTTATGAATCATGAACCGCAAAGCTGAAATACTCCGCAAGCTCGGTGAGCCGATGGCCGCCGGAATGTTCGAAGATGAAAATGCCTCCATCGTGGAACGGTTCGGCCGGGGGTTGAGGCGCTATTTCGAGTACGCCGTTCCGCCGCCGGAAATCGGCTTGCTGTACCCGACCCTCGAACAGAATATCTGGCGTCTGGGGGGGGAATCCGTCCGTTTCGATTATAGTTACAGCATTCAGGTCGACGCCAACGGCTTGCGCTCGCGCGGCAATGAAACCCTCGGGGATCCTTTTGAAAAGGTTCTGCTGGAACGGGCGATCGGAGAATTGAATTTTTTCCGCACCCAGCTGATCGCTCCCCGTTATGCGCTGGGCGGCAGCGGGTTTACACATTCGATCCTGAATTACCGGCGGATTCTGAAAGAGGGGTTGGGCAATTATATCGCACGTGTCGGCGCCATGTCGGATTCGGCGCTCAAATCGGCCCTCTGCGACACCCTGGCGGGGCTCACCGGCTTTCTCGACCGCGCGCCCGGCAACATCCGCGAGGACGTCATGGCGCCCGCCCGCGATTTCCGGAGCGCCATGCGCTGCTTCAATTTCTTTTACGCGCTGGATGAATATGATTCCGCCGGCAGGTTCGACGACTATATGGGCGAATATTATCACGGCGAAGCCGAGGCCGCCGATTACCTGGCGGAGTTGTTCCGGAGCACCGACCTCCACAACGGCTGGCATTTCACCTATTCCGGTAAATTTTCGGAGTTCACCGAGTTGTGCATCCGTTCCCAGAAGTTGCGCCGTCCGAATTCCGGCGCTTTGATCACCCCCGGCACCCCGGCGAATATCTGGAACGCGATCCTGGACAACTGGGCGGCTGGAATTCCGTCGCCAAGTCTTTACAATGCGGAAGTTTATACCAATTCCATGCCGGTTCTTACCGATGTCCGGGCCGAAGACCGCCCGCATTTCGCCTTCGGCGGATGTACGGAATTCATGGTCGGGGGGTGCTCGAACGTCGGTTCCATCGACGGTGGAATCCATCTGCTGGAAATCTTGCAGCAGGGGTCGCCGGAGACGTTGAAAGACGATATCCGCCGTCATCTCGAAGCCGTGGCCGCCGACCTGCGGGGGCACTGGGAATTCGCCGGCCGGTACCGCCCGCAGCTGATCCGCACGCTGTTCATCGACGACTGCATCGAACGGGAGAAGGAATACAATGCCGGGGGAGCCCGCTATTACGGCAGCGTCATCAACGTCGTCGGCCTGACCGACACGGCCAACTCCCTGGCCGCCATGCGTGGACTCAAAGAAAAATTCGGCAATGACCGGAGCCAAGTCGACAAGATTGCATGCGATCTGGCCGAATACACATTCCGCGAGATCAACCGCCACTCCATCCGCTATGGCGGCTGGGCGATACCCGGCGTCATTTTATTTGCAACCTATGCCTTGTACGGCAGTTATATCGATGCCACGCCCGATGGACGCGATGCGGGAGCTCCGGTCGCCGACTCGGCGGGAGCCGCCGCCGGCACGGATTTGCAGGGGCCGACCGCGCTCTTGAATTCCATCGCCGGGCTGCCGTCGCACCTGGGGCTCGGCACTTTGATCACCAATTTGCGGCTGGAACGCGGCCTGGCCGCCGGACAGCGCGAAAACCTCCTGGCCTTGCTGAAAAGCTTTTTCGAGATGGGCGGGATGCAGTTGCAGCCGACCCTGGTCGATCGGGAAACCATGCGGAAAGCGTATGAAAATCCGGCGGAATACCCGGATTTAATTGTCCGCATCGGCGGTTACAGCGAATACTACAACCGCCTGAGCAGAGAATTGCAGCTTGAAGTGTTGAAACGAACGGAACATCGGGTATAATATTAAGGTGATGATATGGAAAAGTTTGTAAATTTTATTCCAACCAGGATTTATTTCGGAGCCGGTCAATTGGAGACGCTCGGCACGGTTGCGCTGCCGGGCAAAAAGGCTTTGATCGTAATGACTTCCGGCAAGTCGATCCGAGCCAACGGCATCCTCGATCGGGTTCAAATGCTGCTGAAAAAGAACGGCGTCGAATGTGTCGTTTATTACGGCATTCAGGCCAACCCGACCAAAGAGCAGATCATGGCCGGCGCCGCCGCGGCCAGGGCGGAAAAATGCGATTTCATCATCGGTCTCGGCGGCGGCAGCCCGATCGATTCGGCCAAATCCATCGCGGTCATGAGCGTGAATCCCGGCGATTACTGGGATTATGTTTCCGGCGGAACCGGGAAAGGACAACCGGTTCCGAACCGGCCGCTTCCGGTCGTTGCCGTCACCACCACCGCCGGCACCGGCACCGAGGCCGATCCGTGGACCGTTGTCACCAACGGCGATGAAAAGATCGGCTTCGGTTACGACGCCACCTTTCCGGTCATCGCCATCGTCGACCCGGAACTGATGCTGACGGTTCCGTCCGATCTGACCGCTTATCAGGGGTTTGACGCATTCTTTCATGCCGTCGAGTGTTATCTTGCCAACATCGCGACCCCGATCAGTGAACTCTACAGCTTGAAAAGCATCGAATTGCTCGCAAAATCGCTGCCCGCCGCAGTCAAAGACGGCAAAAACCTCGCGGCGCGTACTGATGTGGCGCTGGCGAACACCTTGTCCGGCATGGCGGAATCCACCTCTTGCAACACCTCCGAACACTCGCTGGCGCACGCCATCGGCGGAATGTATCCGCATATTCCGCACGGCGCTGCGCTGCTGATGGTCTCGAAAGCGTGGTTCAAGCACTACGCCCCGCTGCTGCCGGAACGCTTCGCCGCCATGGCCAAAGCCGCCGGGGGCAATGATTTCGGCGCGGTTCTGGAAAATCTCCGTACCGGCTGCAACGTCGATTCCCTGAAAATGTCCGATTTTGGCATCCAACGCGAAGAATTGCCCGCGATCAACGACAACGCCTGGGACACCATGGGCGCTTTGTTTACGCTGGACCGGAGCCAACTCTCGAAAGCGGAATCGCTGGCGATCCTGGAGGAATCCTATGCCTGACCTGACCGGGCTTGTTTTCGACATCAAAAAATTTGCCATCAACGACGGGCCGGGGATCCGCACCGCGGTATTCCTGAAAGGCTGTCCGCTGCGCTGTCTCTGGTGCCATAACCCGGAATCGCAGGGCATGAAGCCGGAGCTCTCGTTTTCGCCGGAGAAATGCATCCACTGCGGCTGGTGCTCATCGGTCTGCCGACACAGTTTAAATCGTGATCTGTGCGACGGTTGCGGAAAATGTACTGAGCAATGCCATGCCGGAGCCCGCGAGATCATCGGTCGCCCGATGCCGGTAGGGGAAGTTCTGGCGGAAGTCCTCAAAGACAGGATTTTTTATGAGAACTCCGGCGGCGGCATGACCGTCACCGGCGGCGAACCCTTGTTCCAACCGGAATTCACCGCCGCGCTGCTGAAGGCCGCCAAAGATGAAAAACTTCACAACTGCCTCGATACCTCCGGCTTCGGCAGATGGGAGACGCTGGAAGCCATGCTGCCGTTTACCGATCTCTGGCTCTATGACCTCAAGGAAAGCGACCCTGAACGCCATCGGCAATACACCGGCGTGCCGCTCGACGGCATCCTCGAGAATCTGCGGAGAGTCGACGGGGCGGGCGGCAAAACCATTCTGCGCTGCCCGATCGTGCCCGGCCTCAACGACCGGTTCGAACACGCAGACGGCATTGCGAAAATTGCCAATGAAATGCGTAACTTGCAGGAAATCAACCTGATGCCCTATCACCCCCTGGGGGAGTCGAAATTGAGCCGCCTGGGGAAATCCCCCGGTTTGAGCGGCGAATTCGCCACCCGCGAACAGCTTGAGCCCTTCCGGGAACGCCTCGCCGGGCAATGTTCCGTCAAGGTTGCATTTCAATGACGACGCGGAGCCCGTCGGTCAGTTCCGCCCAGGGGATGAAGAGGGCGGAGCTCTCTCTCCCGGCGTAGCGCAGGCGGTGGAACTTGCCGCCGCCCTGTTTGACGAAGGAGACTTTTTTGCCGCGCAGCACCATGTCGTGAACGGCGAAATCTCCGGCGCCGGAGAGCGGGTTGAGCGTGATTCCTGCCAGATCCCAGCGCAAACCGAGATTGAGGTCGATGGCCGAACTTGTCCACGACTTCGCGGTGAAAAGCTGTTTCATGCCGGGTTCGTCCTCGTAGACGCCGGGTTCGACGTTGGCGACGTCGGTGGTTTCTCCCTCCGGATAAGTGCAGCTCTTCCAGAAGGTTGCGACGATCCGCCGGTGATCCTCCGCCGAAGGGCCGTCCCCGGCCATGTTCATCATATTCCAGTAGGGGCGGTCCACCGCCGGGAAATACTCGCCGACCTGTCCGCCGTCGGCCATAAAACCCTTGCGGTCGGGCGGCAGCATCCAGACGCCGTAACGCGAGAGCAGATGGTGTTTCATGAAAGCGGCGATCCGGGCGTGGTCGGCCGCCCGGGGGCGCAGCGCGAGCGGCGAAACATAGAACATGCCGAATACCGTGTGGTACTTGCGCTGTTCCAGCGTGTCGCCGTCGAGGGAATCGACCCACATTCCGGCCTCTTCGTCGAAGAAGCGGCCGACCGCTTTTTCAAGGCGTTCGCTTTCGGCCGCGAATTCGCCGGTGAGTTCCCGCCATGCCCGCAGCCCCTGGCAGCAGACCGAATTGTTGATCGCGCTGAAATCGTGCCGCGTCAGTTCGATAAACTGCGGATAATCGGGGAAGTAGCCGCGTCCGCGCACCAGGTCGACGCCCGGAACCAGTGAATCGGCGATCCGGCGGGCGGTCAGCCGGGCGAAGTCGCGCACGTCATCGAGGATGCTTTCATCGCCGGTCGCGGCGACGTAGTGATAGATCGTAATCAGGAAAAAGGCCTGGACCGTGGTCGGTTCCTCCCGGTGCGACGGGGCGAGGTCGGTTGCGTAACACATCTGGATGCCGAACTCCGGGTCTGCGGTCCGGGTGAAGAAGAGGAGCATCCGACGCACCTGGTCCGCATACCCCGTGAAGATCAGCGAATCGCAGTGAACCATTGCATCCCACCCCCAGACCCAGTAGAACGGCGAGGCACGGAAGGCTCCGGGGGTGCCGGGGACTTCAAGGTAATGCATCAGGAGCGGCGTCGACATCAGCGCCGAATCGTAAGCGGGGTCGCCGCTTTCGATCCGGGCGGCCTGTTGCCGCAGCGCGTCGAATTCCGCGAACACTTGGTCCACGCGCGCCGACGAGAGGTCGCGGCCCGGTTCCGGATTGAAGGCGAGGTAGAACAGATGCTCCTCCGCCGGTTCCGAGGAAAGCATGTAACATTTCAGCTGGTAGGTGAACGGTTTGAAGATAACCGTTCCCGCCGCGCCGATTTCGATTCCGGTCTTGCATCCGTCGTCGTCGATTACGGTGTGGAGGGTTCCCCGGTCGAAGTTGCGGTGCCAGGGCCGATGCGTTCTCGCTTCGCGGGGGACGACCGCTCCGTAGGTCTGGCAGATCCGGGCGGTCACCCGGGCCCCGGCCGGATTGTCGAGCACCCGGACCCGGTGGAACAGCGTGTCGTTGTCGGCGACCAGTTCATGCCGGATCAGCACGCCGCCCAGGCGGCACTCCGAGCGGTAGCCGAAGGGATAGTGCGTGGTGTTGCAATACTCCATGCGGTAAGCGGTTCCGTCGATCAGCACATGAAGGCGGAACAGTTGCTGAAAGACCGAAGCCTCCGGCACGGCCAGAAGATCGAAGTTATTCCACAATTGCGTGCCGAGATAGCCGAGGCGGAAGACGCCGCCGTTTTCACCGACGGAGCAATTGATCCTGCCGGAGACATAGACGTTGCGCTTGACGCCGAACCCTTCGGCTGCAAAGGGGAGTCCGTCGCGAAATTCAGTAATCATAAGGTCAACTTTCTATTTACGGATGAAACAATGTGATGAAAGGCCGCCGAGCGTCGTGCCGCGGCCGAAGAGTTCGCACCAGCCGTCTTCCGGCAGCTGTACGGAAGCGGCTTCCGTTCCGTAATTTACGGCGATCAGGATGCGCCCCG
>JAVBSA010000060.1:0-14393 GCA_031556915.1 Victivallis sp. | reverse complement strand
GAAAATCCGTCGTTCCCGGTCGACCGGATGCGCGAGTTGACCGCCGCCGCCTTGGAAAAACTGCTGCCCCGCGCCGAAAAACTCGGCATCGTCATTGCGTTGGAAAACAATATCTCGCCCGCTGACACCCCGGACGAACTGCTGAAGATCATGCATGGTTTCGATTCGCCGTATCTGGGGTGCTGCTATGACAGCGGCCATGCGCATATGATGGCTTATACTCCGGAAAAAATGGTGGGTGAAATGCATGATTCCGCCCGGACACTTTGGCCGGACGGCGATTTGACACGTTATCGGGGAAATGCGGTTGAGGAGCTTGCTCCCTATATTGTCTGCTGCCATCTGCATGACAACGACGGTTTGCGGGACCACCATTGGCTGCCGGGGGACGGTTCGATCGACTGGAACGATATTCTATCAGTACTTGACCGGGCTCCCAGGCTCCAGTGCGTGCAAAACGAAGCTCCGCCGTCATCAAGCAGGAAATCGATGGCGGAAGGAGTGCGGAGATTCCGCGCCCTCCTGCGTCATGCCGGATCAGATCAAAGGTAACCAGTGCTCCGCCTACCGCGCTTTTTCCTTTCGAAAAAGCTCCACGATCTGCCTGTCCAGCTTCGGCATCACCGCTTCAAAGAAGGTGCGTTTTTTCGCATATATAATCCAGAGCGTCCAGACGATCAGGAGCGCGCCCGAGGTTAAATTCTGCCACGAATAAAAATCCCAGCCGTATTTCGTCAGGTAATTGTGACTGTTGAAAGGCCGCCAATATTCCACGCCCCAATCGTCGCCGGAACCGAAGAGGTCCATCAGAAAATGAAGGTGGATCAAACCGAAATAAACCGCGAAAGCAAGAATCCGGTTCGCCTTGGAAAACGCCGCGAGCACGACGGCAAGCACGACGGCAAACAGCAGATTGTGACCGAGCGCATGATGGAAATTGTAATAACACTCCCACCCGCCCAGAAGCGACAGCCCGTCGAAATCCGGCGCTACCGCCGCGATCATGCAGAACATGCGTTCCCGCGGGCCGAAGGCGGGAATGTAATTTCCCAGCACCCAACCCGACAGAAAGTGCGTCTGCAGATGCATTGTTGTTTCTCCGGCGTTTGTCAGAATTAAATATCGCGGGAGCCTGACAGGGGTCGGGGTCTTTTCGACCTGATCGGTCGAAAAGACCGGCGCGCGAGAAACCTTGAGGCTTTGCCTCAAACTCCACTCAAGGGCTTCGCGTCCTTGAGAATCCGCGCCAGGGCCGAAAGCCCCTGGACCCGGTCGGCTCCGCCTCCCCTACACCGTTTCCCCGTTGAAGGTCACTTCATACCCGTCGAGCGTGTCGTTGGTACGGTATTCCAGCTCCACCTCCGCCGGAGCCGTCGCCCTGATCTCCACTTTGCCGTCCCGCTTCTGCCACCTCACCTCTATCCGACCATGGACGGTCGGCCGCGCCCCCGAAGCATACTCGAGCTCACCGAGCCGGGGCGAAATGACCACCTTCCGCATGCCGGGCTCCACCGGGAGAATTCCAAGCACAAGACGCGGCAACACGTACAGCGGAGCCGCCGACCAGCCATGGCAATGACTCCGGGTCGGGAAATCTTCGTCGTTGCTGAACGCCCGCGCAAACGTCTCCCAAACCGTGGTCGAACCAATGCGGAGCATCGGCAGATAGTCACGGTAAACAGCCTTCATGATCTCATCGGGCATGCCGATCTTCTCCAACGCTTCATACAAATAGAGCGCGGCAAAAGGACTGGACACTTTAATGAGCTCCGGCCGCGGCGTAACCGTGTTGGCGCGGGCCGCCGCACGGTGGTCGTCGTCCGCGACATCGTAAAGCAAACTGAGCATGCTTGTGTGCATGGAAATATCTTCCGAAGGACCGGTTTCACGAATGGAATCCGGCCAGGCGAGCTTGCGCGAATCCCACGCCGCGTTGACCGCCTTTTTCAACGGCTCCAACCGGTCGCGGAAGGGAGCGACATCCTCGCCGAGCGCTTCGCCGAGGCTGACCGCCGCGTTGAGCGCGCCCGCCAGGAACATCGAGTTCTGAATCATGATCGCATGAGAACAATTGGTTTTGCTCCAGTCGAAAAGATTCCAGCCTTCGGAGCGGAACAACCCGGTCTCCGGATCGATCATCCGCCAGGCGTTGTCGAGGTTGAGCGTTATGTCCGGCCAGATTTCACGGCAGAAGGCTTTGTCGGCAGTCTCGAAGTAATAGTCCCACACCGAAATCACCCACATGAAACTCCAGATGGGGATGATGCTTCCCCACCCCGAAGGCACCTGGCAGCCGACCAGCGGCAAGTGGCAGAGCGAATCCGCCGCCAGACGGATGCAGCGGCGCACCACGTCGTAAGCACCGAACGACGACATGGCGAACAACCCCTCGTTGCGCGCGTCGCCCACCCAGAGCGTCTGCTCGTAGAGAGGACAGTCGGTGAAAGTGTCTTCGGTACAGAGCTTCATCGTGAGGGCGGAGATTTCGTAAATCCGGTTGAGCCGGTAGTCGGAAGCGTTGAATTCCCCCTCGAACACCACGGGGTAAGTCGATTCCACCAGCCGCAAAAACTGAATCTTTACGGGGGCTGCCGCGTTGCGGATGGTGATGAATAAATAACGCCCGCTCCGGCGCCGATAGCTGATGTAGCGGTTGTAACCCTCGCGGCAGATGTAGCGCATCGAGTTGCGGTAGCAGCCGTAGGGATCCTGGACACGTCCGTCCGGCGTGACGTATTCAACCGCGGCGATGTCGATGACGGTTCCGGCCGCGGCAAAAAGCGCGAAGTTCCAATAACCCACATTCTGTTCGCCGAGGTCGTAGCAGAGCTCGATATCGCAATCGGCCGGGGGAACCACGGTGGTGCAGTCGTCGTCGGGATAGAGAAGCGCGTTCGGATTCAAAACATCGCCCGGTTCCGCGCGAAACGGCTTGCGGAGCGAGAAGGGGAGATTGGGATCCTTCACCAGCTCGGCCGGCTCAAACAGCCGCGCTTCGGGACAGCGCTCTTTGAATTCCCCGACGGTCTTGAGCGCCAGCAGGGAATCGCGGAGCTTGAAAAACGCCGCCTGACGCTCCTGGTAGCCGGTGTTCGCCCAGCGGAAGCGCGGCTCATCGGTATCGAGCACAGTCAGCTCCCGCAGTTCCGGCAGGTCGACGAGCGCCACACGGCCGGTTTCATCATAGCAGTTGCCGAGCGTCACTTCGGCCTCCGCCGGAAAAGCGACCTCGCATTCGTGCCGGTGCCCGTCGAGGTTGGCCGATCCCATCACGAGAAGGTTCCGCCCCCGATTGAGCGCGACTTCCCCGTTGAGCGCGGTTCTGCCGTTCACGGAGACCTTCGCATTCAGAAGCCCGAGATGAACCATCTGCGATTGCGGGGAGTGGACAATCATCGACGCGATCACCGGAAATGTGCTGCTGCAATTCAACGTAACATCGCCCGGGAAGAACAGTTTCTGAAGCGAAAAAGAGATGATCTGCGGTTCTTTCGGAACCCGGGCGACCCCGGCGAAACGGCGGAGCAGAAATTCGCGCCGGGAAAGCGTCTTGACGTCGCGGGCACGGAGATTTTTCCACGGGCCCTCTTCGGCGCCGCAGATTTTGACGGCGTTCTTCCACTCCGGCTTCTCCGGCAGTGAGGCGTCGTAGATTTCATAGGGCGACTGCTGAACCGAGGATTTGACCGTGTTGACGACCCATTGCGTCAGGGGAGCCGCGTACCACGCTTCATCGGTCAGGATGGTTTCATCCGGATCGGTGAGCTCGATTTGAGCGAGGAAGCCGCCCCGCTGCGGAAGCTGGTGAAACGTGCCGCAGCCGTAGTACCGGACCACCGCTTCAATCTGGTTGGCGCCGGCGCGGAGGAGCCCCCCGAGGTCGAGGATATCGTAATAATAATGTTCCGGGTAGCCGCGCGCCGGACCGTCGGCGATCCATTGCCCGTTGACTTTCAGCCGGAACACGCTGTCGGCGCTGATCAGGATCCGCGCGGAGGCGGGAGCTTTTTCCAGCCGGAAGTCGCGGCGGAAGATCGAGCAGAGGTTGTAACCCTTTCCGGCGGAATCGTCGGACCAGATCCAGGAGGCTGAAATGCTCATAATTTCCTTTGAAGTTTCATGGGATGCAATATGGTTTTACCCGGTTAATATAGTACCTCAGCGGCCGGATTCAAGGCGAAAAAGAATGATGTGCCGGGTATTTGCCGTTACTTTCGCGTGGTTGCTGTGGCGGATTCCGGGAGCCCAGAGGATAATGCCGTCTTCCGCCCGCAGCACCGGGTTCGGGAAGCCGGCCGGCAGCCCTTTGTCGACCCGCAGTTTCTTGAGCCCGACTTCGCCCTTGCGCCCGAAGGGAAGCAGCACGTCCCCCTCGCGGCGGCGGTCGATGAACAATTCTTCCGGCAGCTCGTCCGCATCGAAAAATGCTTCTTCCGGCGTCGGGTGCGAGAGTTTTTCCACCGGAACCGCCCGGCAGACAAAGTCGCCCCACCGGATTGCCGGAGTCCCGCGCCAGCGCCACGCCAGCGCTTCGGGGGACGGCGCGGAAGGCGTATGGAATCCGACGCTTTCCGTGCCGCGGAAACACAAAACGCCCCCCTCCGGCAACGGCATATAACGCGTCTGTTGCGTCTGACGGGCGATTTCCTCCCGGAACCGCGCGGCAAGCGCCCGGTTCGGAACAACGTCGTGCCCGTAATACCCCGTCAGCCAGAGCCGGAACACCCGGACAAGCATGGCCGGATGCATTTTCCGCCAGAAGGCGGACAAAGTTTGTGTTTCCCCCGCGATTTCACTGAAATGGCGGGCACCTTCGCTTTCCAGGTATTCCGCGTCCTCCCGCAAGGGGCCGAGAGCGCGGAGAAGCCCTGTTTCGCTGCCCGGAACTTTCGCATAAAACTCCGGCAGCAGGCGGTTGCGGAGAGCGTTGCGGATGAAACGGTCGTTGCCGTTGCTGGAATCCTCCGCCCAGCGCTCAACCCCCTGTTCGCGGAGGAATTGTTCGATTTCACTTCGCCGCCAGCCGAGCAACGGCCGCAGGAAGGTAACCCCGCCCACCACCGAAACCGGGCGGAGCGCCGCCAGGCCCGAAACATTCGACCCGCGCGCCAGGCGCAGCAGTAAAGTCTCCACCGCGTCGTCGGCATGATGGCCGAGGATGACGGCGGCGTTTTTGCCTGCGGTCAGCTTCTGCCACTCCGCCAGCCGCGCCTCGCGGGCGGCTTCTTCCAGATTGCCGTCTTCGGGAATGGCCAGATCGATTCTCAGAAACGGGATGCGGCGTTTCCGGCAGAATTGTTCGGCCTCGCGCGCCTCGCGCTCGGATTCCTCCCCCCGCAGATTGTGGGCGAAATGCACCGCCGTCAGGCATCGGCGGCAGTACTGGCGGACCGCCAGCAGCACGGCGGTGCTGTCCGCTCCGCCGGAGAATCCGGCGAACAGTTCGCCCTTCAGGAAAGGCAGAAAAATTTCGATATCGGGAAACGGAACCATTTGTAATCAACCTGTTTTCAAGTATAATATATAGGATGAAATGGAATAACACAAGGAGAACTCATGGCTTATATCGTCGTCGCCACCGCAAACGCCCATAAGGTCGAAGAATATAAAGTCCTTCTCGAAGATCAGAAGGTGGAGCTCAGATCCCTGCTCGACTACCCGGAGTTCCCGGAAGTCGAAGAAAACGGCGCCACGTTCCGTGAAAACGCCGCCATCAAAGCGCTTGCCGCATGCAAATATTGCGACGTGCCCGCCTTCGCCGACGACTCCGGCCTCGAAGTCGAAGCGCTCGACGGCCGCCCCGGAATCTACTCCGCCCGGTACGCCCCCACCAACAAGGAACGCATCGAAAAACTCCTCGGCGAACTCAAGGGCAAGGAAAACCGCCGCGCCCGGTTCGTCTGCGCCATCGCGATCGCCATCAACGGCGAAGTCATCGAAACCTTCGAAGGCGAAGTCAAGGGAGTCATCACTGAAGCGCCGCGCGGTGAAGGCGGTTTCGGTTACGACCCCGTCTTCCTGCCCGACGGCTACGATCAAACCTTCGGCGAAATGGCCGCCGACCTCAAAAATAAAATCAGCCACCGCGCCAACGCCTACAAAAAAGCAATGGAATTCATCGAAGACGAAATGTCCATCCTCGACGACGAGTTCTAAGTTCCGGGGAACAGATATGAGTGTGATCTCTTTTCAGATATTTTGCGTTGAATTTTATAGCAGGCATATCCAGAAGCCGGGCAATGAGGTATACGAATTGTTTCAGAAAAGCGGTCTGCTCGATTTGCTGGAAAAAGATTATGATGATCTGCATGGCATGGGGATGGAATATCTGATGCGGTTCATTGATGAATATTTGGAGGGCGAAAAGAGATGATTGTCTATCATGGCGGAATCGCGGTCATCAAGTCGCCGCAAATTTTACAGCAGGAGATTGGACGCGATTTCGGAGCGGCGTTCTATACCACCGACATACGCGGGCAGGCGGAACGCTGGGCCTGGCGCAAGGCTCTGATCGCGGGACGTAAAACCGGTCAAGCGGTTTCACCGGTCGTCAATGAATATGAATTCGATTGGGAGACCGCATGGGAAACGCTTAAAATCCATCGTTTTGAGGGTTCATCGCCGGAGTGGCTTGAGCTGGTGCTGCAATGCCACGCCAGTGCGGCTTACCGCCATCCATTCGATATTGTCATCGGCAATATCGCCAACGACAACGTGGGCGAAACCGTATCCTATGTCCAGCAGGGGATTATGCGCAAAGAAGATGCGCTTGAACGGCTGAAATTTGAAAAAATCAACAATCAGATTGCGTTTTGTACCGAGCCTGCATTGGACTTGCTTCGATTCAGATCCGGTTTTGCGACTCGGGAGGCGGCCGGTGATCGAGCATAATTTAATCCGGGCGACTTTGATTCCAGAGATCGTGAAAATGATTGCGGAGCATTTCGGCATTGATGAAAGGGAAGCGTTGAATCGCTTCTATCGATCCGGTGTCGGAGCGAATTTTGCCGATGACGAAACCGGACTCTACGGACAATCTCCGCTCTATATTTACGACTTGTTTTTGACGGAACAGTCGGAAAGAGACCGCGCAGAAGAAAACCTGTAAAAGTCGAGGGTATCGTGCCCTAAGGGGCCGACAAGCCTCGCCCTTGAGAATCCTCGCCAGGGCCGAAAGGCCCTGAACCCGGTCGGCTTCGCCTCCCTACTGAATAAACTCGAAGTAGACCGACGGCCCCTTTGCCAGCTTAGCCGTATCAATGGAGATCTTCAGCCCTTTCCCGGCGCGTTCAACCGGCAGCTCCTCCAACCGCTCGCCGTCAATTCCGAGAGCGAAGCAGCGGAGCGCCGGGCTTTCCGTCAGTGTCAGTTCCAGCTTCCCCGTCTCCAGAAGCACCGGCAGCGAACCGAGCTTGTAAAGAACCGAACGGTCGGCCGCAAGCTCCATCCCGCTGTTGAGCGCGTCGGTACTGAACACCAGCAGCATCCGGCGGGATTCCCCGATCCGCGCGCCGTCAAGCGACGCCAGCGCAGCCGTACAGGGGAGGGAACTCTTCAACGCGATCCCCGTCAGCCGGATATCGCCGCCCTCCCAGGCCGCTCCGCGCAAATTCGGCGTGTCCACACAAAAACGGTTCCCCTTGACGTCCAGTAGAATTTCACCCGTGTCGCTCTGGAAAATCCCCGCCGCCGCATCCGTTCTGTTGGCCGGCGGCAGGATCTTCTTATCACGCAACGTCTTCACGATTCCGGCAAAGTCCGGTGCGCCGCTCCTGTCCATCGGAGTCGCGAACATCGACTGCGCCACGATTTCGCTGCCTCCGGCCGGAGGCATCAGCCAATCCAGCGCCGGATAGGCGGGAAGGCCTGACGGAATCTTCCCGTCCAGCTCCACCCCGAATCCGGTCAGGAGCGCGAGCCGGTTCTGTTCGGCGCCGACGCCGCGATTCATATTGCGGTGGTCACGCATGTAAGTTTCGCTCAAAGCCACGCCGACCTTGTGCTTCGCCGCACCGACGTCGCCGCGCCCGTAGGCGAAGGCGGCGATGACCTGACCCGCACGCCCGATCGGATCGCGCCCGATCTGGAAATCCTCCAGCGGAACCGAAAGGCGGCTGACCGCCAGCGAATGAGCCGTGATCCCGGCATAATTCTGCAATGCGGCATAGGCGGGCAGGATCAACCCCTCCTGATGACGGTATTTCCCCCAGAACGGCGCGTTGTACTCGGTGATCAAAAAGGGCCGGTTCCACATCCGCATGGAGGACCTGTAGCGGAAATAAAGCGCACCGGTGCTGTTGATGCTGTTCTGCGCCATCCGCGACCCCGGCCGGTTGTTGTCCGTCGGGTGGTTGTGGTAGCCGTGGGAGGTGATGACCGCAACGTCGCGCCGGATCGAAGTGAAACGGAAATAACCCAGCACATCGTAAAGTGTGGCGAAGGTCTTGCAGCCGATCGCATCCAGCCCCGCGCGGTAGAAGTCGAGCATCTCCTTCTCGCACCCGTAGAGGAAATCGTTGGCGTCCTTCCCCCTGGCGCTGTCCGCGTAGAGGTCGGATTTGGTGAAAAGAGGAACCGCGTTGAAAGATCCGAACGAAGCGTTCCAGCTTTTTTCCAGCGCCTTGACGTCGTTGCCGTAACGGCCCGACAGGAAATCGCGGTACGCCTTTTCGGCCAGCGGCGCGACGCCGCCCATCGAAAGTGGTTTGTTCGCCGCCCAGATTCCGAGCTCCTGCTCGTTGTGCATATCGACGTAGACGAGCGCGGGCTCCTCGTTGAGCGAAAGGCCGGTATGGGGATTCTTCACCGTCATCAGTGCCTTCACGCCGTCGAGCCACATCCGCCGCGCTTCCGGGTCGAAGTACATGCGTTCTTTATAACGCTTGGCGATGGCATCGTTCCACTGACTTTCGAACTTCTCGTATCCGGTGTAGCTGAAGAGGTCGATCCCGAAGTAGATTCCCTCCTCTTTGAGGCAGAAAAGCAGATATTGGAAATGATCCAGACTGGAAGGGCCGAACTTCGCGTACCCGGGAGATCCCGACATCAGCAGGAGATCGACTCCCTGAAAACGCACCATATTGTAGCCCTGGCGGCGCACCTTGGCGGCGAACTCTTTCAGGTTTGCGCGGGTCTTTTCCGGCGTATCGGCCAGAAGCATCGATTCCTTCCAGGTCATCAGGTGATTCGCGAACGCGTTGAAGGCGAAGAAACGGACCGGTTTGTCCGGGCGTTTTTCAAAGGCGAAATTGCCGTCCTTCCCGATCACGGCCCTGCCGTATTTCCCGGCGGGACCGGGTTCGTGAAGGCTCCCGAGGTCGAGCGCGCTCCCCGGAATCACCGACATTTTCGTCATGTCGATGCTCTTCCAGACCCCGTCGGCGCGGATGACCAGGCGTTCGTTGGCGATTTCCGGCGCGTTGCGGAGCGATAGAGTCGCTCCCGCCACGATCCAGACCGGAATTGCGTCGGAACTCAGTTCGACCGACTTCACCTTGACCGGAACGTCGCCGAGAGGGAAGCGCGAGAGGTAAATTCCGACCGACGCGCTCGGATTCTGTTTGCGGTAGACTACGCTGCCGTTGGCGATTTTTCCCGCGTTCCACCAGTCGGCGACGTCCCGGCCGGTCAGGACGTCGAACTCTTTTTCCTGGCCGCCATCAAGCGTCACTTTGATCCTGCCGATCCGCCCCGGACTCTGGTTGAAACAGCTGGTGTGGAGAAGATAGAGCCAGCGTGCTTCAACCGGTTCCGGACAGGAAAGAAAAACCCGGTCTAACCGGGCTTTGTTGTTCGGGAGGTTGAAGGAGACAACCGATTTTCCCCGGTTCTCCGCCGGATCGGCGATCCGGAAGGAGACTCCGCCGAAGTTGCTCCGCTTCACCGGGAAGCCCGCCATGTCGTTTTCGGGCCCCTGGTCGCTCCAGCCGCCTTCGCCGTCACCCTCCTTTTCATCGGTGAAACCCATGTTGGCGACCTTCGCCAAGCTGAGCGGAACATCGGCGGCGTCCCGGTACTTCTCATCGTTCAACGCCTGTTTCTGTCCCTCATAATCGGCGGGAGCCGCCATGCGGGTCCTGCCTTTCAGGGTGACGACGGTATCCTTTTTCACCAGGATCATCTGGTTGAAGAAGCCGTTGTGCCAGACGGCGACGCCCTCTTTGATGCAGAAGGGCGCGGCGGAAGCGTCGCCGCTTTTGTGCATATTCCACCAGCCGGGAACGTTGTCGGCGACGTGGTCGAAGGTTCCGTTTTTGAGTTCGGCCCCCTTGCATTCGAGGCCGGAGAATACGACGTCGATCCGTTCGAGCTGTTCCCCGGTCTTTTTCCACGGGCCCATCAGGTTGATGGTGACCCAGCCCTCTTCGACCATGGTGAAGGAGAGCGAAAAATCGACCCATTGGTCATTTTTCGGAGCGTAGATATTGAAGGTGATCTGCCGGTCGCGCTCCGCTTCGGGTCCCCAGGTGGCGTAGCTGTTCCAGTTGACCGAAGCGGATTTTTCTCCGGGGATGATTTTTCCCTTGCCGTGAAGCCGGATCCAGGAGTCGGCGGAAACGGACAGACAGGCAAATGCCAGGACGACGATAATACAAAGGCGCATTGCTTGATTTCTCCCGATCAGTACTTGTAAAAACCGTCGTGACGGATCCAGAAATTGTCGTGGCGGTTGTCGGTCCAGGTTTTATCAACCCAGGGGCAGCCGATTTTGCTGCCTTTGGCCATGAGCACCTTGGCGCCCGCTTCCCCGGCGGGAGCCTTTTCCGAAACGATGTGGCCGTCGGCGAACACAGCATTGGCCTCGCGGTTGCGGTGCACCGGCCAGACGGTGGCGCCGGCTCCGGGCAGCTGGTAAGAGGAGTCGATCCGGTGAAATCCCGGCGGCATCAGATCGTCCGCGGCCCGCGTGCCGTCCGCCGACTCGGTGATGAGGAGCGTCCGGGAGGACTGGGGGAATTTGCTCAGTTTGACGCCGGAAACGTAATGGACGTTCATTCCGTAATCGCTGACGTACCAGGCGGCTTCGCCCGGACTGTCCAGATTCATTCCGGGCGTGTTCCAGAAAGTTTTGGTCCATCCCGGCACCCGGGCGGGGCAGAGGAAGGACTTCTTCGGCAGGTATCTGCCGTTGGAGACGATCAGCCAGATCCAGAACCGCTCGCCGCCGAGGTTTTCGGGGGCGGTGGCGTAGGTGGGAAACATGTCACCGTTGTCGCCTGCGTACTGCAGCATGGCCAGCCCCTGTTGCTTGAGGTTGTTTTTGCAGTTGGAGGCTTTCGCCGTCTCCCGTGCCTGATTCAGCGCGGGCAGCAGCATCGAAGCGAGGATCGCGATGATCGCGATCACTACCAGAAGTTCGATCAGGGTAAATTTTTTCTCTGTCATGTTTTTTCTCCTGTATCATGAAGGGTATGCAAAAGTCAGCAAATGACGGTCTTCCGGCACCGGGGGAACCTCGGCCGCCGGAAAAAAAAGCGCAGGCAGATAAACGCAGACCGGTTCCGCCGGCCGCCCGTTCTCCGCCCAGCCGATCAGTGTCCGGACCGCTTCGGCGGCCATTTCGCGGGTTCTCACATAGACTCCGCCGACCACTCGGGCGTGGGGGGTGAAGTGATGGAAATCGCCGTAGCCCTGAATGATTTCCGGCCGGTAACCGGGCGAAATCGCCTCCAGCGCCTCGATCAGCGGCAGGCAGAGCCGGGTGTCTTTGACGATCAGGGCCGGGTGGCGACGGCGCGCAAGGAACCCCGCCAATTCTTCCAGCGTTTCGACGACGGGCTGGCACTCAATGTCGATTTCGCTGCCGGCGCCCTCCATGGCGTTCTTCCAGATGGACTGGGGGGCGAGACTGCACAAGGCCGCCGAACGGGCGCCGTGCGACTTCAACAGCGTGCCGGCCTCCTTCAGGGCTTCCCTGCCGTCGGCGTGGATGCTGGAGAAATCGGGGTTCTCCGTATGAAACAGAAGCAGCGGGTACTTCCGGTCGCGCACCTCGGCGTAAAAGGGGTTGGAACGCTTGAAGGTCGGGCAGTAAATGATTCCGTCCGGATTGCGGGCGGTGAGGTTTTCGAGACAGCACCGTTCTTCGTCCTGGCTCCAACGAGTGAGCCCGAGCAGAAGCTGATAGCCGAGCCGGGCGGATTCCTGCAGCGCGGCGTTGGCGACTCCGGCGAAAAAGAGATCGGTAAGATCGCCCGCCACCATCGCCAAACTCCGGCTTCGCCCGCTCACCAAAGCTTTGGCGGTGATATTGGGGCGGTAACCCATCTCCCGCGCTTTCTCCTGGATCTTCTTGCGCGTTTCCGGAGAGAGCCGCCCCGTACCGTTGATTCCGGTCGAGACCGCCTTGGCGGAAAGACCCAGCTCCTGCGCAATATCTTTCAGTGTAACGCTCTGTTCCATCCGGATTCCTAATTTTGATTGACTATGCTTCATCGTTGAAGCAATGATCATATTATACCGGAGAAGAAACAAAAAAGCAATAGCAGTCATGAAAAAAAATCGAATTTTCATCCGATGAAAACGGACGAAAAATGCGGAAAATGCACAGAAATATCCGTAGGGGTCGTCAAGAAATAAACTTGACGGCCTCTTAGAGCTTATCCCTAAATAAGAAATTGGGAAAGCGAAGCGCCAAAATTACAGTTGCGAAGACTGCCGAAATAAGTCGATGCTGTAGAGCATCGGCGTTTGAGGCGGTCAAGCGAATGTGGTTTTGGCGCGAGAAGACACAATTTTATTATTTAGGGATAAGCTCTTAGTTCTACGTGAAGATCAATCATTTTTGCGTATATACGCCCTTCGTGAATCTGGAACAATCCTGTTCGATACCGGCTCCGGTGGTCGCAAAATCGCCGGGGCGATTGTATTCAACCATGGAGGCGGAAGGAGGAATGCGATCGCGGATATACCTCCGCCCAATGGCTGACATTGATCCACCGGCTTCTCGAGTTGGAGGAACCCCGGGCGCGGGAAATTTTGCTGATGAAGATCGAGCGCCCGGATATTTTGCTTTCTGAAATCGGGCGGCGGTATGGAATCACCAAGCAAGCGATCGGGAAGTATATTCAGAATGTTGGAGAGCAGTTTCCCGAGTTGGCCGTAGTCTGGCGGAACCGCCCGCGGTACAACAATGGCGCTTGACCACATGCCAGCCCCGGAACCCCAGATCATGCGTAAAACGCGCCGAAAAGGCATAAGCGCCATTTGTGAAGAATCCGGGGGTTTTTCATTTCCAGACTTGAAAAACAGTACCCCTTCGGTTACATTGAAAAAAGATGAAAGACATGATGCATGATTTTGAGTTTTCGCCATAAGGGGCTGAAACGGTTTTATGAAACCAACGATACCCGGGGAATACAGGCCAAGCATGCCGCCAAGTTGCAAATGATACTTTCACTTTTGGCGCAAGCGAAGACGATACAAGAAACGGATTTTTCCGGTGCAATGCTTCACTTGCTGGAACCGCGCAATGCCGGAATCTATGCCGTGAGGGTATCCGGTAACTGGTGCGTCACCTTTCGGATGAACGGCGAAAACGTGGAAATTGTGGATTATCTGGATTATGACTGACAGCGAAGGCAGGGAAGTATATCCGGCTTGCCGTCCGGAAGATCGAAAGGTTTGCCCGTCCCATCCCGGCGAAATCTTGAAGGGGTTGTATCTGGATGAACTGCATATTACTCTTGCCGGCTTCGCCGAACAAATCGGCGTATCCCGCAAGGCGATTTCTATGATCGTGAATAAGCGCAAGAGCGTAACGCCGGAAATGGCGCTTAGGTTCTCTAAGGCGCTGGGAACCACCCCCGATATCTGGCTCAATCTTCAGACCGGTTATGACTTGTGGCAAGTGAAGCATATGAAATCCGGTTTCCTCGACAAGATACACCGAGTCGCCGCCTTGGCATGACGTGACAACCGCCCACCCCGCCCGGAGGAATCCGGGCTTTTTGTTTTCGGGGGGCTTGATTTGATAAACGTATCAAATCAATCTGACGGGAGTAAGGCGCTGGCCCCCCCTTACCCTACCCGGTCCACAAGTCGCGCCAGAAACGCGCAGGAGGCTTCAGAAACCACGCCAGAGATGAAAGCGGCGTTGTCTCCATGTCAAGTTTCGTTTCCCCCAAGGCGAACCTTGCCGAACGGCTTGCGACTGGAAACGCTCCGCGAAATAATCGGGGCTTTCGGCGGGCAGGAATGGCGGGAAGCAGTCCGCGAGGAAACTCGGGAGCACATCGACGCTTTCCTGGCGCTTAACCCAACTTCCGCACTCAATGGTCTTTTTGAGGGGGTGGTGGCACAACAAAGCTTTCACATCTACCGTTTGAAGCGTTGCTTTTTCACCGGGAGCAAACCGGTATTAATGCCGAGAGCCGCGAGAATAAACCGCTGGC
>JAVBSA010000056.1:0-3093 GCA_031556915.1 Victivallis sp. | reverse complement strand
CGGGGGCGGAGCCTGACCGGCGTCAATGCGGATCACGTCGCATCTGTGAGGAGCGATTTTGCCGGCAAAGCGGCCGTCGATCGCATAACCGTAGAGAAGTTCGCTGTCATACAATTTTCCGTCCGGGAACAGCTTCGTGAAGTCGAGGGTATATTCCGCCTCGTCTTCCGTGAGGTTGGAGACGGCGATCAACGCTTTGCCCGGCGCGAGATAGAGGCTGGCTTTGGCGCGTTCCGACTGGAACTCCAACCGGGGATCGGGATTCCAGAAGGGGTGGAAGCTCGCATCCTTCCCTTCGAAATCGCGGGTGAGCTCAAGGTCGTACTCGGGATTCTCGGCCTGGAAGTTGCCGTTGAACTCGGTATTGAACAGCAACGAGCAGGCAAGAGAACTGTCCTGCGACAGGTAGTTACGCCAGTGCTTCGACCAGAAGATCGAACGCCACCCCCAAGGGAGCCCGCTGTAACCGACCGCGTAAACGGCTTCGGGCAGGAAGTAGCCGGTCTTGAAGCGCACCATCTGTTCACCTTCCATATAACCGTCGAAGAAGCTCAGCGTGTTGACGTCGAGGCCGCCGCCGGTATGCGACATCATGGCGAAGGGTTCCCCCGCGTCGGTAAAAAGTCCGCGAAGGCGTTTGAGGAAGTCGCGCTGGCCTTTGACGCGGGAGCTCATATCCTCCCACTTCGCCCGGCGGTCGAGCGCGTCGGTTTCGGCGAGGGCCGGGTTGGCGTCGCCCCAGGCGGCGCTCGTGCCGTCGGACATGATTCCGCGCACGCCGGCTTGCTCGATCAATTGTTTCCAGTAATAGAGCTGAAGCTCCCCTTCGGGACCGCGCTTGTTGGTGGCGAAGCAATCCTTGCCGCGGTCGCGGTAGTAGCGCCAGCGGGGCTGAAGTTCGAAATCGGTGCGGAAATCGCTGAAGTACGGCGCATCCTCGCGCAATCCCTGACAGGTGTAGAGAATGCCGATCTTGTTCTTCGTTTTCAGATCCGCCACCCATGGTTTGAGCTCCGGGATTTTGCCGGTGTCGGGATAGCCGTGCCAATCGGCCCAGCGCTCCCATTGGCGGAGGGTGAGGTCGCGGATCGGCCGCGCCGGGCGCGGTTTGGTCGGCGTCGGCTGAAGGAAGAAGCGGAAAACCGTGTCTTTGTCGAACTGCCCCCTGCCGTCGGCGAAAGTGAATTCAAGTTCGGTGAATTTCTCCCCCGGCGTCACCGTGATCTGATCGCGGATCCGCTTGCCGAAAAAGAGGTCGGTGTCGCAGGAAAACGAGAGTCCCTTTTCATAGTTGCCCACCCAGAACTGCTCCCCTTTGCCGGAGTAGCCCGCCTGCGAAATCGCCGCTGCGTTCTGCACCAGAGTTCCCGGCAGCATCAGTCTCGCTTCGGCATTGGGAACGGGAATACGGAGCTTCACGGAATCGGGAACGACACCGGCAAAGCGGAACTTGACTTCGGTAAACCCGTCCGGCTCCATCCGGCTGCGGAGTTCGAGTTTTGCGTTTCCGGCGGCGAGAACCGCCTCGGAACAGGCGTCGTTCTTTACCATTTTCAACGAAGAAGAAACGGGCTTGAACTGCAAGCTGCCCGCTTCCACAACGGCGTTGCAGGGAAGACCGAATTCGTTGAACACAAATTCGTTGTGAACGAGCTTCACACGTTTGCCGTCCACGACGGGCTTCGTCCATGGTGCGGGAATCTTTTCATCGAGATATTCTTTGCCGACTCCTTTGCCGAACCATTCGGGGGCGGTGACGGCGGGGCAGTCGAGCGCGGCTTCCGCCACGGTTTCGCCCTTGCTGTCGACGACGCGGAAGGTCGCCTTGCGCGCCGCAGTCTGTGTCCCCGGCGTCAGCGGCTGCGTCACAAAGGCGATGCGTTCGGCACCGTGGACAAAACCGGCGTCGCGGTTGACGGCGGAGCGGTCGATCAAGGGCATCCGCTGTTCCGGAAAGCCGGTGACGTTGAGGATTCCGGTGAGCTTGTCCCATTGCCCGGAGAGGTAAGCCTTGCCGGTGATCGCTCCATTGAGCGGGGCATACTGCAATTCCGCACGGCAGTTCCGTTTGGCAGGGCCGGGTTTCACGGGAGCCGCCTCGGCGGTGCGCTTGGCGCTCTCCGCCTCCGGCAGAAAGCGGATCGTACCGAACGGCATGGCGGCGTAGCCTTTGAACCGCTTATGGTTCCACGCCTGAACCCCGGGCGGACGGAAGCGGAAGAAGTTCATATGAATAAGCTTGCCCTCCGGCGCGGAAAGTCCGAGCGAACGGAAGGGAATACGAAACTCCGCCGTGAAACGTTTGCCCTTCTCCACCGCGACCGCCGAATCGAAAAGCGCGTTTTCGAGCGGCATTTCATTGAAGGAACGCTGCTTCGAATTCGCCGCGTTGACGGTGAAAGTGTAATAAAAATCCGCCTTGGCGGCCTGGCCGCCCATCGCACCTTCGTAACCGCCCATATTGATGCCCTCCTGAACGGCGACATTGCGGTCGGCGAGTCCGAGCACCACGCTGAAGGCGTCTTCAGTCGGAAAAAGGAGGTCGTCCCACTTGCGTTCCGAGGCGGCGGGATAGGCCGCGTCGTTCTCGAAGCCGGTGACGCCGACATAGAGCGCCTCGCTGTCGTACTTCATGCGGAATTCGGTCGCGGGTTCGCCCGGAATCCGGTTGTCCTGCTTCCAGACCCGGCGGAAGAGGGCGGCGTCGCTCCATTCGGCATCCCCGACTTTGCCGTCGAGCACAACCGGAATCCGCGACTTCGGAATCTCGCCGTGCGGTTCATTTGCACCGAGCGGCATGAAAGCGGCGGCGAGAAAAAAAGACAAAAACAGCCTGGTCATGATATTCCCCTCCCCCGATTAACCGGAACAGCGCGCGGTGGTTTCCCGGATCGTCATCGTGGGTTCGATGAGAAGGCGGGGTTCCTTCAAACTCCGCCCTTCAATCAGGGTTTTCAACATATAGATTCCACGGAAAACCGCCTCGGGCGCGTTCCAGGCGATGGAACTCACGGGCGGGAAGCTCTGCTCCGATTCCGCCTGGGAACTGCATGCGAACACGCTCAGCTGTTCCGGAACTTTGACGCCCGCTTC
>JAVBSA010000414.1:0-3143 GCA_031556915.1 Victivallis sp. | reverse complement strand
AGGGGGGCTTCCGAATGGATCGTCCAGGGAATTTTGTAGCCTTTTTTCAGCAGTTCGCGGATCAGTGTTTCCTGTTGCTCTTCGACGGGAACGCCGGCCGGAATCCGGGAACTGCCGGCGATTTGGTTGTCTTTGAGTTCGCGGCCGTATTGGTCGAAGCGGAGGGCTCCTTCGCCCAGGAGAACGATTCCGCCGTTGGCCGCGAATTTGCGCAGTGCTTCGATTGTTCCGGGGAAACAATGCGAGGGATAGGGCACGGCGATCACCTTGTAAGCGCCCGCTCCCTTTTCGATCAATTCCTGTTCGGCGATCACGCCGACCGGGAGTTGCCGGTGAAGAAAGGCTTCATACCAGTTGAAGCAGTTCTGCTGATAGGGGAATTTCTGAAGGTGGCTGACCGCGTGGGGCTGCCGCCATACCGTGGGGAGGGAGTAGAGGATGCCGATCTCCTGAACCGTGCGGGGGTAGGGCAGGGCGATTTCGGCGAGGCGCTCCATCTCCAGCTCGAAGTCTTTGAAGCCGCTGAGGGATTCCAGCGGATAGGCGTAGGGGTTGAGGAGCCCGGGCGGAACTTTTTTGGTGGTTGCCCGCGCATCTTCGAGGCTTTGCCACCCCCAGTCGCGCCCGCCTTTCCACCAACAGTAGACCTGGGAGCCGGAGTAGTTGTGGAACACCTCGAACCAGAAGAGCGTCGGGAAATCGCTGCGGCGGGCCGGGACGACGCCCAATTCGGCATGGGAGCGGCGCACATAAGCCTCCTGGTTCATGATCGGTTTCTCACCGGCGAAGGTTTTGGCGAGGTCGTTGTAGAACATGACTTCGACCCGTTTGGAGTTCATCACGGCGTCGAGATAGCCTGCTTTTTCCGGGAGTTCGAAATTGCCGAACGGCATTCCGCCCTCGGTTCCGAAGAGGTCGGCGCTTTTCATGAGCTTGTAATAATCGATGCCGTTCTGTTCGTACCAGAGGGAGCTGACGGCGATTTCGATGTCGAAATAGACGTTCGGCCGGGGATCGACTTTGCGGATTTCAGCTTTGCCTTCGTTGAAAATCTCCACGAAACGGTCGCCGATGAAATCCATCCAGTCGGCTTTCATGGCGCCGCCCGACCAGGGCTCGAGCACGGCGGCGGCCTCGAAAGACTCCGGGGTTTCCGTTCCCCAGGTGAGTCGGAGTTTGTCGAGGCTGTCGTCGTACTTTTGCCGCAGGAAATTCACGAAAAGCCGCAGATTGAGCGGATGCTTGGAGTGATACCACTGTACTTCGTTGAACAGTTCATAGACCCAGGGGTTCGATTCCCCCCCGTCCAGCCAGTAGCGCGCCCCGTCGCGAAAGTAGATGTTGTAGATTTTTCTGCCCAGCGGGAGTTCCGGTATATAAGGCATGAAACCGCCGTCGTGACGCAGGTCGGCCTTCTGGCCCGCCTTGGCGATCCGCCCGGCGAGGTTGTCCATGGTGAAGAGATGCAGCAGCGAATAATCGACGACGAGCGGCATGCCGGCCAGCCGTGCCCGGTGGCGGTCGCGCTGCGCCCAGTGGTCCCGGTAAGGAAGCCCGAGAAGCTGGTCCGCCTGTTCCGGCGTGAGACCGAGCTCCCCGAGGCTGTCGTCGCAGACGCTGCGCGCGTAGGTATAAACGTGGTTGCAGTTGAAGCCCATCCGGCCGGCGATTTCTTTGCTGAGGAGATCGGTGTAGATGTCGTTATGTTCGAAGGGCGGTTTGGCGTTGCCGGGGGTGAATTCCCAGAAGTTGCTGCTGTCGTTCACCCCGAGCATGAAGGAGGGCTTGCCGTTTTGATAGAAGGTGCCGTTCCGGATTTCAGGGCGGGTGAAGCGGTCGGCGACCGGTTTCTCCGTCTTGGGAGGTGGTGGCAGCTGTTCCACGGTGAGATTGCGGATTTCAAAGTCGGAATTCCAGCCGCCGCCGAAGACGATTTCGCCCGCGACCGGCCGGTCCTCCACCTTGAGCAGTTCCGTTCCGTTCAGGCTGAAGGAGACGGTTCCGCCGAGCGCGGTGACCGTGATTTCGAGCGGTGCGCCGAGATCGATTGTTTTGTCATAGGCGATTTCGCCGAGCTTTTCGACGGCGCCGCCCTGCCGGCCCGCCGCTGCCAGGAGTTTCCCCTGATGAGGCGGCTGAAGGGTGAAGCGGACGAATTCGGGGTAGCGCATTCCGACATAGCAGTCGAAGTGCGAGTACCCTTTGCGCAGCAGGGTAAATTTCACCCGGTAGTTTTTCCAGCCGGTGGAACCGGTCCGGGCGTTGGGGTTGCTTTTCTCCGAACGGATGACGAGCGCGCCGCCTTTCACGGAGATTTCTCCGGCGGAGACGACCCAGCCGGGAGAGAGCTTATCGCCCTCGAATCGATCTTGCAACAGGAACTCTTCGCCGGAGAGAACGAACGAAACGACGGCACAGAAAAAGAGGAGGATCCGTTTCATCGATCAGGGCTCCCGAAGCCGGTCTGAAGTGATTGCATTCACTTCCAGCGCGGCGGTGTGGCAGTCGAAGAAAAGCGCGTTGGCGCGGTTTGCGTGCCGGGTGACGAGGCCGTCGGTTCCGTTCGGCACCTTCCACACGTCCGTCCACCAGTTGGAGCCGTCGGCGATCGCAATGATGGCGGAAGGCGTGCGCAAGCGGTGAATGGGCAGCGAGAATCCCATGCCGGTCATTCCGCTTTTGGGGGCGTAGTTGTAACAATAGGTATCCACCTTGGTGAAATCCGATTCGCTGGGACAGCGGAGGATGGAGTTGGATTCGTTGATGAATTTATCGACCAGCAGCTTGTTCCGGCGCAGGAGCGTATACCACTTGGGGCCGCCCCAATTGCTGGCGTCTTCCAGCACCGGCACCCAGTTGTTGCCGTTGTCCTGCGCGTAGAAGGTCATGGCGTAACCGAGTTGCTTGAGATTGTTCATGCAGGTGGATCCCTTGGCCTTCTCCCGGTGCTGATTGAGCGGGGGCTGCAGCATGGAAGCCTGGATTGCGATGATCGAAATCACGACCATGAGTTCGATCTGTGTTAAGCGTTTCATTGTTGGAACCTTTCTTTCGTCATACATCGTGGGGTATCTCTCTCCTTTATTATATCAAAACGATTGCGATTTGTCAATAGAACAGATATAAAAAAACAAAAAATAATA
>JAVBSA010000512.1:0-10473 GCA_031556915.1 Victivallis sp. | reverse complement strand
CTGATCGAAAGCTCCTGGCAGTTGGAAGGAAACGCCAAACCGCGCAAGTATTACGCCATCACCCGCAAAGGCCTGATCGCAATGGAGGAAAAAGTCAAGGAAACAAAAGAGTTTCTCCACGCACTCCAGCTCCTGATGAACTGAGGAGGCCCCCCATGAAACGAATCGAAGATGCGGTTTCCCGCGCCGTAAACCCGCTGCGCGACGATTGGGCTCTCCGGCAGGAAGTGTCGCAGGAGCTCAAGCTCCACCTTGAAGAAAGCGTCGAACAGCTGCAGGCCGAAGGTCTCTCCCCCGAAGAAAGCGAAGAAAAAGCGCTCGCCCGTTTCGGAAATCCGGAAGAGGTGGCCGAAGAACTGTTCTCCGCCAACTTCCGCAAGATGAAGCTCCGGGGCAAACTCAAGCTCGCCATGCGGATCGCGGCGATTCCCCTGCTGCTTCTCGCACTTTTCATCGGTTTCAATTTCAATCTATTTGCCGGACTCGACTACCTTCTCGTAGATTTCACGCCCTCGGCAAGCCGGGAAAACGCCGCGCCGGTCTTCTTCTTCACCGGACTCGGGAAGCGGCTGGCCGGGAAAACGAAGCTGACCGAAGAACAGCACCTTTTCCTGGCGGAAGATGCAAAGGGCGGCAAAGAAGAAACTGCCATGCGCCTGCGGCTGACGGAACTTTATCCGGACAATCCGATTTTTCGGGCACAATACGCGATCGACCGGAAGCTGTATGATAAAGAGGCCTCGTTCAAAGAGTTCATCGCTCTGGAGCCGGACAATGCCTTCTACCGTTATCTGCAAATCGCCGGAGACATCACCCGTTCCACGGATTATGAACAGAATGACAAACCGGTCTGGCTCCCGGTCATCAGGAAACGTGAGGAAATGGACGCCGCCGCCGCCGAATACCTGCGTGCGATACAACTGCCGCGCTGCACGAGTTATTATTTGGACCGGGTCATGTTCGGCTACGCCGCTTATCCGGGGGACGATTTTTACTCGATCACAAAACGAATCGATGTGAATATGCAAATGCTGCTTCCTCAACTCAGGGAATACCGTAAGATCAATCACGTCATCCTCAAATATGCCGATACTTTGATCGAAGAGGGCAAGCCGGCAGAGGCGGAGCTTTTCCTCAACAGCTGGCGCCCCTTTGTCCGGCATATTGTCGACGAAAGCCATACGGCGATCGGCATCCTGGTGGCCAACGCCATATTGCATAATACCGCGAATGAGTTGCCGGGCCTTTATGCGAAACTCGGCAAGCCGGAGGCGGGAATTGCAGCGGCGGCGGAAATCAACGCGATAACCGCCCCGATCAACCAGGCCAGACAACGATATAAGACGGGTAGCGGCATTTATGAAGAAGCATTGCGAAACAGCGGCTTTTTCTCCCCGCTCAACAGCATTTGCGCGGAACAGCTGCTTACCGATGAAGACCGGCGGATTGACCGGAAACTCTCCTGTGCCCTTGTCGATGGAGTCATCCTGTCTGTGTTCAGTTTTTTTGCGGTAACGATTGTGCTGTTGTCGGTGGCGGTCTGGGGAGTCATGCATTTTATTTTCGGGAAGCGGGGGAATTTTCTTTTTCTGCGCGGCAGGGAATATGGCAAGCTCTTTTTGTTTGGGGGCGTTTTACCGTTTGTGTTGTACTTGCTCTGGCTCTCCATCGATACGCTGAGCGGGCGGATGGTTCCCCTTGATTCAGTGTTCGGATTTTTCCTTTGCCAACTTGCTGTGTTGTTCATCGGTTTGCCGTCGGTGTTCGGTGTACTGCTTTTTTATCTGTTGCGAAAAAATTATCGGAAGTTGGCGGGGAACCGGAAGGCACGGTTGCCTTTGATGGTTTACTTGGCAAACATGATTCCTTGCTGGATTGGGTTTGTGTTGATTTCGGTCAGTATGTTACGGATTGCAAATTCGTTCGAGTTCGACTATTATTTGAAGCAGGATAAAAGTTTTCTGGGGAGCCAGAAGGGGGTTTTCAAAGTAGATGATCTGTGGGCTGATGAGAATCGCGCCCGCATGTACAAAGCCTTGAGCGAGTAACTTGAGAAAGAACCGCGGCCGGGCATATGCCGCACTTCCCGGATGCAGCAACGCGCCACTGTCATTTTTTTGTTGCTTCGCTCCAAAAAAACGCCGGCGCTTTTGCTGATCGGAGGTTAAAGTACGCCGCTGAAGCGGCTACCGTTTCGCTCCCCGAGGGAGCGACCAGCGGTTTCGCCGCTGGACCGCGACCCCACGATGGTGGGGCTATTGTGCCGCCTTCGGCGGTTTTTTTTCTTTTTTTAGTGCAATCGATGCGATACCCAATGCGATAGCTCCCGCGATCAACCACACCGGGCTCACCTTCGCCACGCACAACCCCGCAAAGCACCCCGCCGCAATCAACCACCCCAACGTCCCGGTCACTGCCTTCTTCCGCATCCGCAGCGCCGTCACCAGCACCATCCCCACAATACAGCCGATCACGCCACGGAACGCCCCTTGCACATACGGATCGCTCACCGCATCCGCCACACGCGCAATCACCGCCGCAATCAATACAATAATCACCAGCGAAGGCAGAACCGCACCCGCCAACGCACAGAACGCCCCGGTCACCCCCCCAAGCCTCCACCCGATGTAAACCGCCGAGTTGCACGCCAGAATCCCCGGAATCGTCTGCGTAATCGTCAGCATCTCCAGCACGTCATCGTCCGTCAAATACTTCCGGCGGCGCACAAACTCATCCTGCGCCGCCGCAATGATCGCATAACCGCCGCCCACCACCAGACTCGTGATCCGGACGAACGACCAGAACAAAATCCAGTTCCGACGCCAATTCATACCCTGCCGCCCAGAAGAAACTCAAGGCCGTACTGAATGTGCCTGTCCCAGAAATCCCAGGTGTGCGCCCCCGATTCTTCAATAAACTCAAACCCCGGGTAACCCAACCCCCGCAAATGATCCCGGAACCGGAGGTTCTGCGGATAAAGGAAATCTTCCGTTCCACACACCTGCAGCACCCTCGGACGCGGCTGCGCCTTCTCCGCCAACGCGAAAAGATCGTCCCCATTGGCGGCGATCCGCTCCTTGGAGCCGAAAATCCGGCAGGAAAATTCCCGGCGTTCCGGAATATCGAACCATGCCGGAATATCCGTTACCGCCGAAAGCCCCACCGCACCCGCAAACAAATCCGGCCGGCGCAACGCCAGCTTCAAAGCCCCGTACCCCCCCATCGAAAGACCCGCGGCAAAGGTGTCTTCCCGCTTCTCGCTCACCGGGAAAAGATTGCGGACAATCTGCGGCAGCTCCTCCGAAAGCATCGTCCAATAGCGGTCCCCCTCCGCCATATCGGTGTAAAACCCCCGGTCGCCGTTGGGCATCACCACGATCAGAGGATACTTCGCCGCATAACGCTCGATCGAAGTGCGCCGCATCCAGATCGTGTGATTGTCGGAAAGTCCGTGCAGAAGGTAGAGCACCGGATATTGCGCCCGCCCGTCGCACCCCGTCGACGCCATGCCGATCTGAGAATTCGCCTTCTGCGGAATCAAAACATTCATGCTGCAGCAGCGCCCGAGCACATCCGAAAAAAACTCACACTGAATAAAAGCCATTTTAATATCCCCGCTTTTGCTTGCGTACTTGATAAAGGTTTTCGGTGAAGCCGCCCTCTTGCTCGAAGTCGGCTGCGAGACGTTCCAGTTGACGGGTTAAGAGATAGGTTGCGACGTTGATCAAAATGAGCGCGGTATTGGCCGCCACCTCTCTTGTGGACGATGTGGACATTGTAGACGATGTACATTGTCCACATCGTCCACTTTGTCCATTGATCCAGCACCTCAGGTCGTCGAACATTGTAAAACGGGCGTCGATCAGCTCCTGGCGGCGCGGATCTTGGCGGTCCCAGGTTTGCAGCCCCCTCTGCCGCAAAAAATCTTCATAATCGAGCTTGAGCTCTTCAAGACTGGCGCGGGCGACGTTGGTGAGTTTGAGCTCGGTCTTCTTGCTGGTCGCCGCGGCGACCGAGCCCTCGGCGATATTTTGCACTCCCGACCGCGCCGCCTGTACCATCTGGTCGCAGGTGCGGCTTTTCCGGTCGATGTACAGTTCGACAAACCGCACGGTAAGGTCATAAACGAGCCGCGAAACCTGAAAGCTCTTCAGGTTCTCGTAACCGCCGTGCGGCAATAGCAGCTCAGAACCCGAATTCATCCTGAATGATCCCGAGATCGTCGTCATCATCCTCCGGTGGCGGCGGCGGTTTCGGCGCCCTCTCGACCTTGGCGCGCTTCGGCTTCGGCGCGGGCTCTCCGTCGTCATCCAGAATCAAAACGACGGGTTCATCAATCAAAACGACGGGTTCATCCGTCACTTTTTCCGGCTCAACAACAGGTCCAATGGCGGGTTCATCCGTCGCTTTTACGGGCTCTGAAATGGGTTCATCCGTCACTTTTACGGGCTCGGAAACCGGGGCTGTTTCCGCAACTTCCGTCGCCGCCACTTCTTCCGTCACTTCTTCGTCATTTGGCATTTCTTCTTCCGTATCAGTCGCTTGCAGAGCCGCTATTTCTTCCGGTGCGAGATAACGCTGGTGGGTGATCTTGGTCAGTTGCTTGCTCGAAATCAGGATTCCGCGCGCCTTGGGCGCCCGCTGCGGCAGCTCCATCAGATTCAAATCGCGTGCCGCCGATTTGCCGCGCACGTTGGTTTCCGCCAACTGGTAGACGGCGTCGGAACGCGGAGTCAGCAATTCCAGCTTGCATTTGTCCGGGCAGAGCTGATAGTCCTTATCCAGGATAAATCCGCCGATCGAACTGCGTTTGCCGTAATATTTACCCGAATCGTTCTCGCGGTAGATGATGCCGAACTGATTGTTCGCGTCATATTTGCGGAAATCGTAAAGCTTGCCGACGAACATCTTGTCCGGCGGCAACGGAATCACCTTGTAGCTGCCGTTCTTGTTGACGCAGATGAAACGGTCGAACTCGTTGCAGGCGACCGTGTCCTCGCTCTTGATTCCGGTTCCGATATAACCGTTTTTGCGGTCCCAGCCCACTTTGATGTTGTTGAGCGCGGCGACCGTCTTGTCGATCTTCTCGAAGTGCTCGATCTCCGTCCGGCGCGGAAAGTTCGCGCCGTATTTGTCCAACAGGTTCTGTAAGTATTTGGTTGCGTATCGCTTGAGGCTGCCGAGGTTCTTGTTGATCTCATCCATCCTGGCGAGGACTTCGGCGATTTCCCTCTGATTCTTCTCAATGTCGAACCGGGCGATACGCCGCACCGGCAGGGCCAGCAGCTTGTCGACGTCTTCATTGGTGACATCACGCCTGAGCTGATCGCGGAAGGGGGCCAACCCGGTGTGAACCTCCGCGTACTCCTCTTCCACGCTGCCGCACTCTTCGATCCGTTTATAGATGCGGTTTTCAAAGAAAATCTGCGCCAATGTTTTGGCGTGGAACAGATCTTCCTGTTTGCCGAGGTCGATTTCCAGCTCACGCTTGAGATATTCGAGCAGCTTTTCCGTGTTGCGCCTGATCACCTCGGTGACGCTCATCACCGCCGGCCGCCTCTCGCGGATCACCGTGAGGTTGACCGAGATCGAAACCGAACAGTCGGTGAACATATAGAGCGCCTGCCGCGTCTTCTCCGGATCGTAACCGCGGGTCGGAACCACCTCGATCTCCGCAGTGCCCGTGGTATAGTCGTTGACGCTGGAAATCTTGATTTTGTTGCGTTCCGCCGCCTTCTCGATCGAGGCGATCAAACTCTCCGTCGTGGTCGTGGCCGGAATCTCCCGGATCAGCAGCCGGCGGCCGTCGATGTCGATCTTGGCCCTGAGGATGATCTTGCCGTTGCCGTCCTGGTATTCGCGCACATCCATCAGCCCGCCCTGCTGAAAATCGGGGTAAAGCGCAAAGGGTTCCCCCCGCAGCTCCGCGATCTGCGCGTTCAAAAGCTCGTTGAAGTTGTGCGGCATGATCTTCGTCGCCATGCCGACCGCGATTCCGTCGCTGCCGAGCATCAGGAGAGACGGAATCTTTACCGGCAGGACCACCGGCTCCTGGCTGCGGCCATCGTAGGAATCGACCTGTTCCGTAATGTCGTCGTTGAACAGCACCTCGCGCCCCATCGGCGAAAGACTGCATTCGATGTAACGCGGCGCGGCGGCGGGGCTCCCGGTCAGGATATTACCGAAGTTCCCCTGTTTGGTGATGAAATATTCCTTGTTGGCCAGCACCACCAGCGCGTCGCCGATCGAAGCGTCGCCGTGCGGGTGGTAATGCATCGCGTTGCCGATCACGTTGGCGGCCTTGTGGGTCCGGCCGTCGTCGATCTTGTGGAGCACCCACAGAATCCGGCGCTGCACCGGTTTCAAACCGTCGTCCACGTCGGGAATGGCGCGGTCCTTGACCACGTAACTGGCGTATTCCAGGAAGTTGCGGTCCATCATCGCCTTGAAGTATTCGTTCGCGCCGCGGTGGCGGACCGCGGTCACCGCGTCCTCGGCCGGAATCTCGTCGACGATCTCCGGAACGATCTCTTCCTTCTCTTCCGGTTCGTCACTCATATTGGGAAACTTCCAGGTTGGTCATGATGTACTCGCGCCGCTGCGGCGTGTTGGAGCCCATGTAGAAGCCCAGCAGCTCGGGAATGTTCTTGGTCGTGTCGAGCGTCACGGGCTGGATGCGCATCTCTTCACCGATGAAACGGCCGAATTCCTTGGGGGAAATTTCGCCGAGCCCTTTGAAGCGGGTGATTTCCGACCGCTTGCCCAGTTTGCGGGCCGCCGCGTCGCGTTCCGCCTCGTTGTAGCAGTAAACCGGAGGCTGTTTGGGCGCTTGCACCCGGAAAAGCGGAGTCTCCAGCACATAGAGGTGGTTGGACAGCACCAATTGCTCGAAAAACATGAGGAAAAAGGTGATGAGCAAGTTGCGGATATGCAACCCGTCCACGTCCGCGTCGGTCGCGATGACCACTTTGTCGTAACGCAGATTGTCGATGGAGTCCTCAATTCCCAGAGCCTGCATCAGGAAGGTCAGCTCTTCGTTGGAATAAATCTTCTCGAACTTTTCGCCGTAGCAGTTCAGCGTTTTGCCGCGCAAGGCAAAGATCGCCTGGCAGTTGACGTCGCGGCAGACCTCGAGCGAGCCCGCCGCCGAGTCGCCTTCCGTCAGGAAAACCATCGTGTCGGAAGGCGTGACGCCGCGCGGCCATTTGTCGCCGGGGTGAAACTTGCAATCCTTGAGCTTCGGGATCCGGAGCCGGCTCTTGACCGCCGCCGCCGCCCCCTTTTTCTTCATCGCCTGGATCTGGCGGTGCATCTGTTCGTTGCGGCTGACCTTGTCCATGACGATTTCGGCGACATCCTTGTTTTTGTGGAGGAAGTCGACGATGGCGTCCCGCACCGCCGCGACCACCGGGCCGCGCACGTCGGTGTTGCCGAGTTTGTTCTTGGTCTGCGATTCGAAAATAGGGTCGCGCAGCTTGATCGCGATGGCGCCGGAGAGGCCGTCCCTGACGTCGTCGGCCTTGTAGCTCTTGCCGGAGAATTCGTTGATTCCCTTCAAAACCCCCTCTTTGAAGGCGGAGAGGTGGGTGCCGCCGTCGTTGGTGTACTGCCCGTTGACGAAGCTGAACGACGTTTCGCCGTAGTTGTCGCTGTGGGAGAGCGCGAATTCCAGCGTCGGCGTCTTCAGTGAAATGATCGGGTAGATTTTGTCCTCGCCGACTTCGGTCTCCAGCAAATCTTCCAGCCCCTTGCGCGAAAGGTAGAGCTGGCCGTTGAGGTAGACCGAGAGCCCGCTGTTGAGGTAAGCGTACATCCAGAGCCGTTTTTCCAGAAACTCCGGCTTGAACGCGTAGCCGGGGAAGAGTTCGGTGTCGGGCTTGAATTCGATAAAGGTGCCGTTGCGCTCGGAAGTATCGCCCCCCTCTTCGCCTGCCAGGATGCCGCGCACGAAACGCGCCTCGTGAAATTTCCCGTCGCGGTGCGAGCGCACCAGAAACTGTTCCGACAGTGCGTTGACCGCCTTGGTTCCCACCCCGTTGAGGCCGATGGAATAGGCGAAAGCGTCGCCCTCGTATTTGCCGCCGGTATTCATCTGCGAGACGCAATCCACCAGTTTGTCGAGCGGAATCCCCCGCCCGTAGTCGCGGACGGTGACGCTGCCTTCATCCAGCGTGATGTCGATCCGTTTGCCGACCCCCATGGTGAATTCGTCGATGCTGTTGTCGATAATCTCTTTGATCAGCACGTAAATGCCGTCGTCGGGGTGGCTCCCGTCGCCGAGGCGGCCGATATACATTCCGGGCCGGTGCCTGATGTGTTCCAGCGGCTTGAGCGTCTTGATGTCCGCGCCGGTGTACTGACCCGAAATTTCCGCCATGATTTCCTGTTCGGAGTGAATGATGAATTAGATACTCTTAAATGGTGTAATGTATCATTTTTTTTCAAAATTTCAACCCCGGAAAGTGATCGGCGGATATCCTGATTCGCAATTTTCGTCCCTGCAAAGTATATTATCGGGATAGTAAGGAGACAGATATGCGAGTCGGAACCGAGTTCCAATGTGAAATCGAAAGTTGCGCCCTGGGCGGCGACGGGGTCGCCCGGATCGACGGCGAAGTAATTTTCATCCCCGAAACGCTGCCGGGCGAAAAACTGATCGGCCGGATCACGGCGGAGAAAAATAATTTTTCGCGGGCGGAAGTCGTCCGTTTCGGCTTCAAGAGTCCGCATCGCGTCGCCCCGGCCTGTCCCGCTTTCGGGCGCTGCCCCGGCTGCAAGTACCTTCACGCCGACTATGCGTTCGAAACCGAATTGAAGCTTCGGCAATTCCTCGGTTCGGCCAAAGCCGCCGGGGTCGATCTGCCTGCCGGAATCGTTTCCGCCTCCTCCCCCGGCGAAGGGCTCGGCTACCGCAACAAGGTGGTCTTTCATGTCCACAAAATCAAAAGCGAAACCTTCTTCGGCTATGTCATGGCCGACAATATGACCGTGACGGACCTCGAAGGATGCCCCTTGGCCCACCCCGAAATCAACGCCGAAATCGCCCGGCTGCGGAGCGACAAATCCTTCTATCACACTCTCCACGAAGGGATGGACGTCACCTTCCGCCGCGCCGGGAGCGATGTCAAGGTCTGGCGCAACGCGCCGCCCAAAAACGCCTCCTGGCTGCGCGAGGAAACCTTGATCGGCCCCGTATCCATCCCTTGCGGCAGCTTTTTCCAGGTGAACCCTGCGGGCAGCGCCCGGCTGCTGGAACTCTTCATGGAAACTGTGAAGAAAGCTGCTCCGGCCCGGGTCATCGACCTCTACGCCGGAGCCGGATTCTTCGGCTGCGCGGCGGCGAAATGCGGCGTGCCTGAAATTCTCGCGGTGGAATCTGACCCCAACGCCGCCGAAGCGGCAAAATACAATTTGAAACAATTCGGCGTACCCGTGTTCAAGGTCATCGCGGGCGACGCCACCGAAGGGCTGGCGGAACCGGGCGACGCGGCGAAAACGCTGCTGGTCGTCGACCCGCCCCGCAACGGGCTCTCTTTGAAGGCGGCGATGGAAATCACCGGGAGTTGTCTCGACAAATTCGTCTACATCTCCTGCAACCCGGCCACCTGGCTGCGCGACGCCGTGCGGCTCGCCAGGGGCGGATTCCGTCCCCGCCAGGTGGAAGTCGTAAACATGTTCCCGCGCACGGAACATTTCGAATTATACAGCTGTTTCGAACGCGAGTCATGAGCGGCAATCAACCCAATCACAACCTCGGCCACCGGACCCGGCTGCGGGAGCGTTTCCTGCGCGCCGGACTCGACGGTTTGCAGGATTACGAAGCGCTGGAACTCCTACTGACCTTCGCCATTCCGCGGCGCGACTTGAAACCGCTCGCCAAAGAGCTGCTCGAAGCCTACGGTTCGCTGGAAAAACTGCTCGACGCCGCGCCCTCGGACCTCATCGAACGCAACGGCATGGGAGCCAGCGCAACCACGCTCGTCGTGCTGATCCGGGAACTCTGCGCCAAATACCTCGAGCAGAAGGCGCGCGGGGTGGATGTGCTCGATTCCACGGATCGAGTCGTCAATTTCCTCCGCATGAAATTAGGCGGTGGAAAAAAGGAAACCTTTATGGTTCTCCACCTCAACACGCAAAACCACCTGCTGGAATTTCAAACCTTCCCCGGAACCGTGGACCGCGCCGCCGTCTACCCGCGCGAAGTTGCCGAGAAATGTCTGCTGGTCCGAAGCACCGCAATCATCATCGCCCACAACCACCCGAGCGGAATCTGCATGCCCTCGGATGGCGACGTTGTCACCACGCGCCGGATCCAGGCGGCCTTGGAAACCATCAGCGTCAAGCTGCTCGACCACATCATCGTCACCCCCACAACCCACCTCAGCATGCGCGCAACGGGGGACTTGGGGGGGGGGGGAGGCCCCCCCCCACCCCCCCCCCCCCGCCCCCGGCCGCCCCCCCGCGGCCCCCCCC
>JAVBSA010000563.1:0-7074 GCA_031556915.1 Victivallis sp. | reverse complement strand
ACCAGGCAGGCACGGCCGCAAGCCGAGGCGTAACGGTCGACGACGTCGCTGCGGTTGCTGTCGGCGCGCGCGCCGTTGCGGCAGCTCCGGCAGATTTCAAAATCGATTTCGAACTGTCCGCTGTTGTCATCGCACATTGCGGAGAGCGGGCACGCCTCGAGACAGGCGCGGCAATCACGGCAGAGCCCGGGCGAAACAGGTTCATCCGCCTCGAGTTCGGCGTCGGTGAAAATCATTGCCACGCGCTGGCGGTGGCCGTATTGCGGGGTCAGCAGAAAGCCGCCCTTGCCGATTTCGCCGAGCCCGGCGGCGACGGCGGCAGCCTGGTAATCCGGCTGAAAGGGTTCGCCCGCCACCCGGTGCGACAGCAGCGGCAGCGCTTCGAATCCGGCTTCCTCGAGGAATGCCGCCAGATGATAAACCGTGCGCGAAAGGAACTGATCCTCCAGCCAGCCGTGGCCGTAACAGCCGTAGGTTGAACTGAAGTTGGTTCCCTCTTCGATTCCGCGGAACGCGCCGCGCATGATCCGGTGGCCGACAACGATCACCGAGCGGGCGGCCGGCGCGATGGCGCCGGGCCGGTTGGCTGCCGGCAAGTGCTCCAGCCGGGCGGCCGGGGCGATGCCGACGAGGTCGGCGCCGAAGGAACGCGCCGCCTCTTTGACTTCACGACTCAACATAGAATCCGTATCCTTTCTATTGATTCAACGGGTAACCCAATGCGAACGAGATGGATTCGGCGGAGGATCTGACGCCGCGGATGAATTTCTCCCACAGCGCGTCGTCCCAGACGGCGGAATCCGGCGGCATCACAGCGCCGAGCGCTCCGGCCAGGTTCCCGTCGCGGTCGAAGACCGGCGCGCCGACCGCGCCGACATTGCCGCGCACCAGCCGGGAGAATCCGCGCTCACGGATCGTGCCGAGTTCTTCGCGGAATCCCTCAGGGCATCCGGTCAGCAGGATATCCAGATCCTCTTCCGAAGCGTAAGCCGCGCACACTTTACCGCAGGCGGAGTTGTCCACCGGATGCAGCTGGCCGATCACCAGCCCGCCGTCGCCGTGAAACCCGATCGGGAACTCGGTGCCGACGATCAGCGAAAAACCGTGATGATTGGCGGTCAGAAAGACCGGATTCGCCAGTTCCCTGACCAATTTCTGCATATAAGGCCGCGCAACGTTGCGCAATGCGAGCTGGCGGAGCCGGGCGTTGGCCAGCGTCAGAATTTTGAGGCTGATCCGATACTTCCGGCTGCCCCGGGGCTGCTCGATATATCCGGTTTCGACCAGCGTCTTCAGAAGGCGGCAAACATGGCTGGGCGGCAGGGAGAAGTGCTCGGCCAGTTCCTTGACCGAACATTCATCGGCGTCGGCGGCCAGATATTCCAGGATCGTAAAACCGTTTTTGAGTGTGTTGTTCATATTGATTATTCTATATGTTAGAATTTCTATATTAATTATACCACATAATAGAATACAAAGCAAGAGCCTTTCAAACTTTCTTCCGGAAATATTTGCGTGAGCCGTAATCGCTCTTTTCGCTGAGGCGCAGACTTTGCTTTTACGCTGACGCGTCCGCAAAGCCCCTTCTGCGACTGACGCTCAAGGTCGGACATGTCCGACGAGTCCGACGAGTCCAATACTCTTCATTTAAAAGAACCACGAAATACACGAAATACACGAAAAAAAATCAAAATGAAATTTTTCCCTCTCCCCTTTCGTGTTTTTCGTGTATTTCGTGGTCAAAAAATGGCATTACCAGTTAAGTGAAGAGCATTGGTCCGACGAGTCCGACAAAGAGCTTTGACGAGCTCACAAAAGCCCCTCCGAAAAGACTGATGCATTTCGCGTGAGCCAATGTTTGAGCAACCTTCTTGACAAACCGCCAATTTTCTGCTATTTTACAATCAGGAGGATTGCTTTTATGGAACAGAAAGACATTCAACAGCTTCAGGAGCAGGTAAAGCTCTGCTCCGCGCCGCTGCAGCTCATCAAAGTGGAAATGGGGCGGATCATCGCCGGACAGGAAAAACTCATCGACCGGCTGCTTCTCGCGCTGATTTCCGACGGCCATGTCCTGCTGGAAGGCGTGCCGGGCCTGGCGAAGACGCTGGCGGTGAAAACACTCTCGCAGACCTTATCGGGGAGCTTCTCGCGCCTTCAATTCACGCCGGACCTGTTGCCCGCCGACGTGATCGGCACGCGCATTTACAATGCGGACACGCATGAATTCGCCACCCGCACCGGCCCGGTGTTCGCCAACGTGGTGCTGGCGGACGAAATCAACCGCGCGCCGGCCAAAGTCCAGAGCGCGCTCCTGGAGGCGATGCAGGAGAAACAGGTCACCATCGCGGGCGAACGCTTCCCGCTTCCCGCGCCTTTCCTGGTCATGGCGACGCAGAATCCGATCGAACAGGAGGGAACCTATCCCCTGCCCGAAGCGCAGCTCGACCGTTTCATGTTCAAACTCCGGGTGGGTTACCCTTCGCGCAGCGAAGAGCTGTCGGTCATTCACCGCATGGCGCACCCGGCTCCGGCGGAGAGCGCGGTCAAAGTCGCGGAGCTGGCCGACGTCATGAAGGCGCGCGAACTGGTGGACAAGATTTACATCGACGACAAAATCCTCGAGTATATCCTCGACCTCGTGATCGCGACCCGCCCGGGGTGCCGGAGCGAGCTTTCTTCGCGCCAGTCGGAGGCGAAGCTCGACGATCTCGCCGACCTCATCAGCTTCGGCGCTTCGCCGCGCGCTTCGATCGCGCTCGCGCTGGCGTCGCGCGGCGTAGCGCTTCTGGCGGGCCGCGCCTACGTGCTGCCGCAGGACGTCAAGGAGATTGCGTTCGACGTGCTGCGGCACCGCATCGTGCTCTCCTATGAGGCCGAGGCCGAGAACATCGACGCCGACGCGGTGGTCGGTAAACTTCTCGCCGAACTGCGGACGCCGTAATCATGCTCCCGCCGGAAATCGCCAAACAGATCCGGACGCTGGAACTCCGAACCAACCGTGTGGTCGACGAGATCACCGGCGGCGCCTACCGCAGCACCTTCAAGGGGCGCGGAATCGAGTTCGACGAAGTGCGTTCCTACACCGACGGCGACGACGTGCGCGACATCGACTGGAACGTCTCGGCGCGCATGAACGCCCCCTACATCAAGAAGTTCGTCGAAGAACGCGAGCTTCATGTGCTGCTGCTGGTCGACGTCTCCGCCTCCGGCGCGTTCGGCTCGGGCGAAAAGACCAAGCGGCGCACGGCGGCGGAGCTGGCGGCGCTTCTCGCCTTCAGCGCGGCGCGCAACGGGGACAAAGTCGGGCTCCTCATGTTCAGCGACCGGATCGAACTTTACGTCCCGCCGAAATCGGGCCGCAGCCACACCTTGCGGCTGATCCGCGAAATGCTCGCCTTCGAACCGGTCTCGCGCGGAACCGACATCGACCTCGCGTTGCGGGAGAGCGCCCAGCTGCTCAAAAAAAAGAGCGTGGTGTTTCTCATCAGCGACCTGCTCGACGAATGCCCTTACGGGCGCAGTTTGCGGGTGCTCAACCGCAAGCACGACGTGATCGCGCTCGAGATCTTCGATCCGGTCGAACAAAAGTGGCCGTTGAAATTGCCGGTCACGGTGGAGGACGCCGAATCGGGCAAACTGGTCTTCTTCGACGGCTCCCTGCCCCGGTTGAACGGGGCTTTGGCGGATTCCCGCCGCGAGCGCCGCGACGTATGCAACCGCGCCCGCGTCGACCTCATCGAGATCGAGAGCGGAAGCGATGTGTTGAAACCGGTGATTCAATTTTTCGCCCGGCGGTGCCGCCGCCTTGCCCGGAGCTGATTTTGCCGTCTCTCATTTCGCTTCGTGATATTCGTCGTCGGCGTTGATTGCCCAAATATTCTTTTTGCCGGATTTGCCCTGTACGCATTTTACCGCTTCCATTGCGGAAAGCATGGAGTGATCCATAGTGTTATAGCGGTGCTGGCCATTTCTCCCGATGCAGTAAAGATTATCCAGGGTGTCGAGAAATTCCCGTACCCGGCCGAATTTTTCATAGGAATCGAAATAAGCGGGATAAGCCTTCTTCACACGCACCCGGACGGAACTCAACACATCGGCGGCCTCGACAACCCCGATTTTCTCAAGCTCCCCGGCGGCAAAACGCCTGAAATCCGAATCGTTCATCTCCCACAGTTCATCGCCTTCATTACAGAAATATTCCAAGCCGACCCAAACCTTGTTCGCCGGATCAGCGACCATATAGGGCGACCAGTTGTTGAAAATCTGCAAGCGGCCGATCTTGACATCCGCCTCCTGGATATAAATCCAACAATCCGGAACGATATTGTTCACCGTCCGGATTGCCGTTCTGTTGTCGAGTTTCAACTTGTCGACCAACACACCCACCGTAATGAAGTCGCGATAGGGAAGTGTTGACGCAATCCCGTAAACATCACCGGGAACCCGTTCCCGGCCCATAGCCGCAACCAGATCTTTCACCGGCATGGAGGAAAAATAATAGTCGGCGGAAAATTCCTTCCCGGCTCCGCCGGCAAGAGCAGTCACGCCGGCAATCCGCCCTTCTTCGAGCCGCACCCCGGTCACTTCCGCTCCCATGATGATTTCGCCGCCGAGCTTTCTGATGTCTTCAGCCAGGGTTTCCCAAAGCTGCCCGGGACCTTTTTTCGGATAAATAAATTCATCGATCAAAGAAATTTCGATCTGCTTCCGGTCCACTTTACCACCGGCAAATGCTTTCTGAACAATACTGCTCAGCGCTTTCCAGAGCGAAAGCCCCTTGATCCGCTGCGCTCCCCAGGATGCGGAAATCGCCTCCGGACTGCGCCCCCATACTTTTTCGGTATACTTTTCAAAAAACATTCGATAAAGCGGAGTACCGAAACGGTTAACCATAAAATCTTTCAAAGAATCTTCCCGGCACTTGAAAAGCATGGCCCACAGATATCCGCAGCCGGCATAAACGGTACGGCACATCCCCATGTTGCGGAAGGTCTCGAATTTCATGGAAATCGGATAATCGAAAAACTTCCGCAGATAAAGAATCCTGGAAACCCTTCGCCGAATCAACATCACCCGGTCTTCCTTTTCCGGGTCCGGCCCTCCCACCGCATATTCCTTGCTGTTGCCGAGGAGTGCGTCATCCCAGGCGGGAGCCCCCTGAAGCGGCATGATCTCCTTCCAGAAACTCATGATCTCATCATTTTTGGAAAAAAAACGATGTCCCCCGATATCCATTCTGTTTCCCTCAAAACAGACCGTCCTGGAAATACCGCCGATTTCATGCGTCGCCTCAAGGATAACCGGTTGAATATCAGTTTGAATCAACAATTGATATGCGGCCGTCAATCCGGCGGGACCGGCTCCTATAATGATCGCTTTTTTCATCATCCCCACATTTTACTGCAAATGTCAAACTGAATCCATTAGCCCAAGATATCACTGAAACAATTTTTTTCAATCAGAAAAGTTTTCGAAGTAATATATATGCGCAAAACCCAAAGCCGCCAGGTCTGGGGAACGCAGCGTGTAAAACTTCGACTTTGACAATCCTTTGACAATCTTCTTTCATTGTTTTGACAACTATCCCGGCGGAAAGCTTATTGTAAACCATAGGAACGGAAGTTGAAAAACTCCGATTGTATGGTTACAGTAAAAGAAAGTGAGGCCCGACAATGAAACGAATCCGGACAAGTATCCTCTGCGCGCTGGCGCTTTTCGCCGGCGGAGCGTGCAACGCCGCCGCCGTACCGGCTTCGCCCGGCAATGTGACGCTGACCGTGGAAGCGGGCAACGCCGTGCTCCTCGCGGACCGGCCGCAGGAGGCGATGGTGCGGATCGCCATCTCCGCCGCCGCCCTCCCCCGCGACGAACAGCGCAAAACACCCGGCGTCAACCTGGCCGTCGCCTTCGACAACTCCAGCTCCATGGGAGGCGACAAAATCATCCATGCCCGCCAGGGGGCGCAAAGCGCGCTTGCCCAGCTTCGCGACGGGGACATTTTCTCCCTGGTGATTTACAGCAGCTCGGTGAACGTCCTGATTCCGCCGACGCGGATCGACAACTCGGTTCGCCGGGAGCTGGCAAGCGTCATCGACCGGATTCAACCGGGCGGAATGACCGCTCTCTTCGGCGGAGTCTCCATGGCCGCCGAACAGCTGCGCAAAATGGATCGCTCGGGGGGACGGATCCAGCGGCTGATCCTGCTCTCCGACGGCTGCGCCAACGTGGGGCCCTCGACTCCGGCTGAGCTCGGCAGCCTCGGCACGGCGCTCGCCAAAGAGGGAATCACGGTCAGCACCGTCGGCATCGGCAACGATTACAACGAGAATCTCATGACCGCCCTCGCCCAGAATGCCGACGGCAACTTCTATTTCGTCGCCCGCAGCTCCGACCTGCCCGAATTTCTCGCCAAAGAGCTGGACAGCGCGCTTGCCGTGGCCGCCCAGAGGATCCGCCTCAGGATCACCTGTCCCGACGGGGTTAAACCGCGCGGCATTCTCGGGTTCCAGTGCAAGATCGACGGTCAGGTCATTGAAATGGATTTCAATCAGATCTACGCCGGGCATGACAAAGTCCTGATGCTCCAGGTCGAAGTCGAACCGCAGCCGCAGGGCAGCACCAAGCCGCTCGCCGGTGTTTCGCTGGTATACCAGTACGGCAAAGAGCAGAAAAACGCCGGCATCGCCTGCAGTGTCGCGGTGAATTTCAGCGCCGACTCCGCCAAGGTCGAAGGCAGCCGGAATCCCGGGGTTCTGCGCGAAGCGGCGGTGCAAAGCGCCAATATCGACCGCCTGGACGCCCTGAAAGAAGCCGACAGCGGCAACTACGCCGTAGCCGCGGAACGGCTGCGGAGCGCCGCTAAAGCCTTGGGCGACGGCGAAGAGGCCAAAACACTTCGGGAAGAAGCTTCGAAACTGGAAGAAGCCGCAAGTGCCCCCGGCTCTTACAGCGGAACCAGAAAAGAAATCAAAGGCCGCTATTTCCAGCGGCAGAACTCTCAACCGGTCAGACAGTAACCTATGAAGAACGCCCCGGAACGATTGATTTTCATCACCGTCGCCATCGCCTTCG
>JAVBSA010000274.1:0-3615 GCA_031556915.1 Victivallis sp. | reverse complement strand
ATGATGGCGATCACGACCAGTAACTCGATCAGTGTAAAATACTTCCTCATTTTTTCTCTCCTATTTTCAGTTCCAGGAAATCGATTACGGAAGGATCAAGGTCTTTGCTGCGGAACTCCAGGCGGTTTTCATCCGCGCGCAGGTATTCCGCCGGGATGCGCCAGGTGAGGAGCGTTTCGCTCCGTTCCTTCAAAAAGACCGGGCGGTCGTTGAACCACGCTTCCCAGTCGCCGGCGCGCGGGTTGTCGATGTGGACTGCCAACCCGGCGTCCCCGGTCGCGGCGCAAACGCCGGGAAAGGAGAATTTCGCGTATTGTCCCTGCATCATCATGCTTTTGGGGAGCGGGCCGTCGTCCTCCCAATGGGAACCGATGAAGCAGCACGAAGGTTGGCGGTCGAGGAACGCGCGGTCGCCGAAGTTGCGGATGATTTCAAACGGCGGTTCCGACGCCTTCTTCCGCCGGTTCGGCGACCCGTGCTCGCGGTAGTAGACGAAGTTGAATAAGCTGACGCCGTCCATCCCCGCCGCATATGCGCTTTTTGCCGCGGTGTAAAAATGTTCCGGCTCGGTTTTGGTGAACTCGAAGTTGTCGCCGTCGGCGATTTCCACCGCCCGCCCGATCGAAGCACAGCTGGTCATTTCGAGGTACATCGCTTTTGCGGGGACAAGGGCGCGGATTTGCCGCAATTCCTCTTCCGCCGGAACGACGGTGTAGTAGTTGTAGGAAAGGTTGAACATGTCGACTCCGGCGTCGGCCAGTTTTGCGATATCGATTCCGAGGCCGTTCCACAACCGCCGTTCGGCCGGAATGCGGATGCAGAGATGACGCTTCCCGTTTGCATCCATCATCTTGCGGACTTTCTCAACAAATCCGGTCAGGATCGCGGAACGCCCTGCGAAGGTGGTCTCGTAAGAACGGAAGAGGTAAGGGGCGCGCATAAAATCGAGTTCGAGCCCGTCGAAATCGTAGTTTTCACACAGTTCGCGCAGGAAATTGAATTTGTATTCGCGAACCTCCGGAATCGCCCAGTTCTGGCCGCGGTCGCGCCACGAATTGCCGGCCGTTTCCAACCGGTATTCCGGATGACTGCGATAGAATTCGCAGAAATTGATGAAAGCGTCTTTCGCGCCCGGCAGGTCGATCCGGTCGAGATGGTGGGTGTCGTTCATGCGGAGTGAGAGAAAGGGGCTCTGTTTCGTCTCGCGGCAGCGGCGGCAGAAATCCGCCACGATATCGCCGCCGGCGAGCAGATAGGCGAACCAGCTGTCGGGCCGGTCGAGCTGATAGGTTTTTTTCAGCCATTCCCACTGTTTGGCCGGGGGCAGGATTTTGCTCTGCCAGGTGGGAACCCAACCGAATCCGGGCTGAAGCAGATGCACGTCAACCCCGGTTCCGGCGACTTCATCCACCGAAGCGGCCAGCATTTCGGCCCGGAAATCTTCCCCGCGCTTATGAAACGGCGTCACGCAGGCCAAAATATTGGTAAGGTCATTGCTATAAAGAATTTTAAATGGAACCGGCATCGTTTTCTCCTCCGTGTTGTAACCGTTATAACACCTATATTATAGCAAACGAAAAGCGGGATGTCAATAGCCGAAGTGAAAAATCCGGTAACTTTCCCATTACTTCTTCCTCCGTGTGCCGGGAAAAAGTGTTAAAATAATCTTGACAATTGCAGTGAGATGTGGTATAATTATAGAAGTGTTAAAATAAATTTAACTCTTTTTATGGAGTAGACCATGAACGGGAAGTCGCAACTTTCAAAGATTTTTTCCCGGGAATTGCGCAAACGGATTTTGTTCGATTCCTTTGAAAACGGCAAACTGCCGAATGTCCGCGAATTGGCCCGGAACGCCGATTTGAGCGTGCCGACCGTTCTGGACAGTCTGAGGTCTCTGGAACAGGAGGGTATTTTATACAGCCGCCAGGGAAGCGGTGTATATATCAATGACATTCATTCCCGCCGTCTTTCCATAACGGCTCTCAAGGCGGATTACGACAGTTCCCGCTTGGAGATGTTCACGCAATCCGTGGGAGAATACTGCCGGTTGCATCATCATAAATTTCAAAGATTCAACGTTCCGATCATTCCCGAAAAATACGATCAGATACCGGGTTTTTCCGACGTCATCGTTTATGTGGCGCCCTCCCATCCGCTGGAACCCGTCTGGCTCGGTGAACTGGATCAACGTTGCGGCGTACTGGTCATCATGGATAAGAGCCCGGACTATCTCGCGTTGGATTCAATTGCGCCGGACGGAGAAAGCATGATCGTCCAGGCGCTGGAATATCTCTACCGGAACGGGCACCAGAAAATATGGTATATTCAAAATTCGCCCAAGGTCTATGACGTCATCATTCGTTACTATGTCGCGGCCGCTTGGGCGGTCGAGCGTGGGATCCACCTGACTCATATCGACTGCAACGTAGCTCCGGGGGAAGACGGCGGGGAGAAATGCCGCCAGACCCTGCTCCGGGAGTTGCGTAATCCGGAGACGCCGCCGACTGCGCTGCTGACCATCAACGAGGTGGGGGCGCTGATGGCTCTGCGGGCCTGCCGCGAGAGCAATCGCAGCGTTCCCGGAGACATCAGTATCATCGGTCTCAACGACAGTTCGGAACTGGTTTCCGCGGAGCCTCCGATCACGACCGTATCCGACCTGCCATCCCGCTTCACGGAGGCGTTGGACCGGCTGATTCAAAATAAACTTTACCGGAAAAGCCATGAACATATCAGAATTAAAATACCCGGTGTCTTAATTGAAAGGGAAAGTGTAAAAAATATTTCAATTCATTCAACCCCGCAGACAACATAAGGATTACAAACATGAGACGTTCACACAGTTTTGCGACCTCACAGTTTTCGATTCCGAAACACGCATTCACGCTGATCGAACTTCTGGTTGTTATCGCGATCATCGCGATTCTGGCTTCCATGCTGTTGCCCGCGTTAAACCAGGCGCGGGAGAAGGCGCGGGCGTCTAGTTGCATCAATAACCAGAAGCAGCTGGGGCTGATGTTCCAGCTATACGCCTCGGACCAGGATCAGTATGTTTGGGTCAACGGTACCGGTACGGTTGGCCTGCAGTGGGTCGTTCATTATGGGCGAGGGGGATATCTAACTTCCGGCGGCATTCCCTTCTGTCCCGCCGATCCGCTGGCGGGAAAGGCGAAAGAGGCTTTCGCCGCGGCCGCGGCGGCCGGTACTTATTACGGGAACGATTTCAACCGTTTCACCTACGGGATCCGTCGCGGCAACTATCCGCCGGGACCGGCGACAACCTGGGACAAAGCGGAATTCTTCAGCTTGAAGAAGATCGCGAGGCCCTCCGAATTCTTCTTGCTCGGCTGTTGCGAATGGAATCCGACGACCGCCTATGCCGGACGTAATATATGGTATTTTTACGCCCTCAGCGTAAAGACCAACGAGGGCGGTTTCTCCGAACGCCACAGCGGGCGTGTCAATGTGCTGTTCGGCGATCTGCATGTCGCCGCGCGTTCGGGGCCGGAACTGACCGAAACCAGTGTCACGGGGGCAATTACCACGTTCCAATATCTGGACAAGAATAAAGTTCCGAGACCCTGAACCGCCGATACTGAAAAATCATCACAA
>JAVBSA010000371.1:0-3015 GCA_031556915.1 Victivallis sp. | reverse complement strand
CTGTGATTTCGAGTTTGGGGTTGAGGACATATTCCGTCACGCGGGTGCGGGTCTTGGTGCGCCCGTCGGTGGTCAGGATTTCGACTGGAATCATCACGCCGTCGCGCAAGCCGTAATCGACGATCTCGGAGACGCTGGTGCCGAATTTCTGCCGCCGGATGAGGTAGGTTATTGGGTCGATATAGATATCGATTTCGCCGTCGTCGTCGGGATCTTTGGTGCCGCCGTCCCATTTACAGCTCATTTTCAGGAACTCCTGTTCTCCGATCCGGCAGCCTTCCACATTGATTGAATCGAAGACGTTGCTGCGTCGGCTGCCGGGGCTGGCGATGTTGGTGAACAGGGTAATCTGCTTGATATAATCTTCTTTGATCCGGACGAGCTGCTTGGTGTCGTACCGGACGATCCAGCCGTTTTTGCCGTTGATGATGATGGCGAGCGTCGGCGCCACGCCGTCGAAGGTGGTGATCTTCAGCTTATCGGGGGCGAGGAAGCGCACTTCGTTGAGGGTCTCGACCGAATCCTCGAGGTAACGGACGGTGGAAACGTACTGGCGCTGGACATAGCTTTTCGCCGCGGCGTAACGCCCTTCGGGATCGAGTGCTTTTTCCATCCGCGCCTCAAGCTGGTCGGCGGTGATTGCGACCGGATAGAGCTCTTCCTCCGGCACGGAAGCGCAGCCGCAGACGAACGCAAAAGCGAAGACGGAACACACCAGCAAAGCACGAACTCTTTTTTTCATATCGTTTTCCTTGTATTGATCACCATTGAGTATGGAACATTTCACCGCGGGGGCGGTCCACCCGCTCATATCCGTGCGCGCCGAAACAGTCGCGCTGCGCCTGGATAAGATTGCCCGCCGAACGCCCGGTCCGGCAGCTGTCGAAATAGCCGAGCGCTCCGGCCAGCCCCGGCATCGGGATTCCGGCCAGCGCGCTTGCGGCGACCGTGCGCCGGAGTCCCGGCAAACGGCCGGCCAGCGCGTCCGCGAAAAAGGGATCCAGCATCAGATTCTTCAATGCCGGATTTTGCGAATAAGCCGCCTTGATGTCGTCGAGAAACGCGGCCCGGATGATGCATCCGCCGCGCCAGAGAAGCGCGAGGTTGCCGAGGTCGATCCGCCAACCGGATTCCTGTTCGGCGGAGGCCAGCAGGGCGAACCCCTGCGCGTAGGCGCAGATTTTCCCCGCGTAAAGCGCGGATTCGAGATCGGCGACCGCCGTCTCCGATGCCGTCAACCCCTCTTCGGGGCCCGGCAGCAGGATTTCCCCCTGCCGGCGCAATTCGACGTCGGCGCCGAGGTTCCGTTGAAAAACCGCGTCGGTCAGCGCGGGTGCGGGAACGCCGTGCCGCAGTGCAGCGATCCCGGTCCAGCGCCCCGTGCCTTTCTGGGCGGGGGCGTCGAGGATGCGGTCGATCAGCAGCCCCTCCCCTTCCGGATCTTCGCGGCGGAAAATCGCCGCGGTGATTTCCAGCAGGTAACCGGCGAGCACCCCTTTGCTCCAGCGTTCGTAAATTGCTCCGATTTCACGGCCGGAGAGGCGGAGGCCGTCGCGCAAAAACGCGTAAGTCTCCGAGATCAGAAGCATATCGGCATATTCGATGCCGTTGTGGACCATTTTGGCGAAATGCCCCGCTCCCCCGGGACCGATCCATCCGCAGCAGGGCGACCCGTCGCCGACGTGCGCCGCGACGGTTTCCAGATAGGGCTTCACCAGCGGCCAGGCGCTCTCGTCGCCGCCGGGCATGATGGAGGGGCCGTGAAGCGCCCCCTCTTCTCCGCCGGAAATCCCGACGCCGAGATAGCGGATTTTCCGTTCGGCCAGATTTTGTCCGCGGCGGAGGGTATCTTCGTAAAAGCTGTTGCCGCCATCCATCAGGATGTCGCCCTCTTCGAGGTAGGGGAGAAATTCCGCGATGCACGAATCGACCGCGTTCCCGGCCTGCACCATCATCAAAATTTTGCGGGGCCGTTCCAGGCTCAGGACAAATTCTTCGACCGAACGGCAGCCGCGGATGCCGGCGCCGGAATTCCGTGCCAGAAATTCAACGGTCTTCTCCGCGGTCCGGTTCCAGACCGAAACCCGGAAGGCGTGGCTGGCGAGGTTCAGGGCCAGATTCTGCCCCATCACCGCCATTCCGGCCACACCGAATTCGGATTGTTGTTTCATTGACGCCTCGCTATTCCAGATGATAATATGCACCGGTCCGGCCCGATTTGCAAATTATTTTCGAGCCGGGACTTGACAATTTCCCATTGACGGAGTTAGAGTAAGTTATAACATGCGCATACGCGCACGAGAGTTTTTAGAAATTACGGCGCGTTTACTTATTTTCAGTGCAGGAGAAGATTCAGAATGTCCAAACTATTGATTGTCGAGTCGCCGACAAAGGCTCGCACCATCGGCAAGATGCTCGGCAAAGATTATACCATCCTGGCCTCGATGGGCCATATCCGCGACCTGCCGGAACGCGAACTCGGCGTGGATATCAAAAACAACTTCGCCCCGCAGTACGTCGACACCCCCCGCAGCAAGCAAACGCTGAAGGAACTGCGCGCGGCGGCGAAAACGGCCGATGAAATCTATCTCGCCCCCGACCCCGACCGCGAAGGAGAGGCCATTGCCTGGCACCTGGCCGAGGCGTTGGAGAAAAGCACGAAATCCCCCTTCTACCGGGTGACCTTCCACGAAATCACCCGAAGCGCCATCGAAAAAGCGCTCCAGGAAAAAGGCAAGATCGACATCGATCTGGTCGACGCCCAGCAGGCGCGCCGGGTGCTCGACCGCATCGTCGGTTACCAGGTGAGCCCGCTGCTCTGGTCGCGGATCGAAAAGGGGTCGAGCGCGGGGCGCGTCCAATCCGCCGCGCTGCGGCTGGTGGTCGAGCGCGAACGGGCGATCACCGCGTTCCAACCCGAAGAATACTGGGTATTCAGCCTGGTGTTCCGGACAGACGACGGCGCGGAATTCACCGCCCGCCTTTTCAAAATAAACGGCAAAGATTTCAAAGTCG
>JAVBSA010000139.1:0-4025 GCA_031556915.1 Victivallis sp. | reverse complement strand
AACGGCAGGGCGATCACCTTCATCGACACCCCGGGCCACGCGGCGTTCTCCAATATGCGTGCCCGCGGCGCCAACCTTACCGACATCGTGGTTCTGGTGGTGAGCGCGGCCGAAGGCTTCAAACCGCAGACCGTCGAAGCGCTCAACCACGCCAAATCGGCCAATGTTCCGATCATCGTGGCGATCAACAAGATGGACCTGCCGGATGCGGATCCCGAAAAAATCCTGCTCCACATGCAGCAGAACAACCTCACCAGCGAAGACTGGGGCGGCGACGTCGGCACTGTGCGCGTCTCGGCCAAAACCGGCGCGGGCTTGAGCGATCTGCTCGACCGCATCCTGCTGGAAGCGGAAGTGCTCGAGCTCAAAGCCAACCCCAAACGGCGCGCCGTCGGCACCGTCCTCGAAGCGCAGATGGAAGCGGGTCTCGGCCCCACGGCCAGCATCCTCATCCAGGACGGCACCCTCCATGCGGGGGAAGTCGCGATCTGCGGCGAATTCTACGGTAAAATCCGTACGCTCATCAACGACAAGGGCGAACGCGTGAAATCGGCGGGGCCGAGCGTTCCCGTGAAAGTGGTCGGCCTCTCCGGGATTCCCGAAGCGGGCGACGAGATGGAAATCCGGGAATCGGAAAAGGTCGCCCGGAACGAAGCCGAAGAGCGGGTTGCCGAAAAACGCAGCCATATGCTCGCCGGCAGCGCCATCGTGACGGCCGAAGATTTGTTTTCCAAGCTCAGCAGCGGCAGCCGGAACGCGCTTAACGTCATCATCAAATCCGACGTCAAAGGTTCCGGCGAAGCGATCGCGCAGTCTCTCTCGGAGCTCCCGCAGGAGAAGATCAGCGCGGTTGTCGTGGCGAACGCGGTCGGTTCGATCAGCGAAAACGACGTCTCCATGGCGGCGGCGACGGGTTCGATCATTGTCGGTTTCCACGTCCGGGTCAACCCGGGCGTCAACGAGATGGCCAAGAAGCAGAACGTCGAAATCCGTCTGTACAGCATCATTTATGAGCTGCTCGAAGACATCACCGACGCGCTGGCGGGCAAACTGGAACCGGAACGGCGCGAAAAATCGATCGGCAAGGCCAAGATCCTTCAGGTGTTCGAGCTCTCCAAAGGGCCGAAGATCTGCGGCAGCATGGTCGAAGAGGGCACGGTCCGGGTGGGCGCCAAGGCGCGCGTGCGGCGTGACGGCGACCTTATTTACAACGGCGAAGTGGCGAGTCTCCGCCGCTTCAAGGATGACGTGAAAGAGGTCAAAGTCGGCCTCGAATGCGGAATTCGCCTCGACAACTTCAACGACTTCATCGAGAACGACGAAATCGAAATCTACGAAGTCGAGCTCAAAAAAGCAACCTTGTAAGGGGAGCGATGGCAGAAAAAGTAGACCGGTTGACACGGATCAACGAACTCATGAAACGGGCCCTGGCCGAGCAGATCGAGCGGGATATCGATATTCCCTCCGGGATGCTGGTCTCGGTCACCGAGGTCAGGACCAGCGTGGATTTGCGCAACGCGACCGTTGAGGTCAGTATTTTCGGCGGCAAAGCCTCCGACCGGCATGGCGCGCTGAAAGCGCTGTCGATGGCACGCCCCGAGATCCAGCGCAAAATGGCGAGGGATCTCCAATTCAAACACACGCCGGTGCTCGAATTCCGGCTCGACACCCGGACGGCGAAAGGCGACCAGGTTCTGGAGCTGCTGTCGGGAGAGGAAAGCAAGAGCGATGAGTGAAACGATCACCATTCCGGAAGCCGCGGAGCTGTTGCTCCGCTCGAAACGGACGCTGATCCTCACCCATGAGCGTCCGGACGGCGACGCTCTCGGCTCCTCCCTCGGCATGCAGGAGTACCTCCTCTCCTGCGGCGTAAACGCCGAAACCTATCTGCCGGAAGCCCCGGCGGAACGGTATCGCAGCCTCATCGGGAGCTATAAGACGGAACTCCTGCCGGAAGAACTACCCGGATACGAACAGATCGTGCTTCTCGACTGCGCGACGACCGAACGGATCGCCTGCGGCCCCGCCGTGAAACCGGCGGAACTCCCCGTGGAGAAGATGATCAACATCGATCACCACCGCGGCAACAACGTCGCGGCGGCGAAAAACTTGGTGCAGCCCGATTCCGCGGCGGCAGGCCAGATCGCGGCGGAGATCGCCATTGCCGGCGGCAAAGAGCTCAATTGCAAATCGGCGACGCTCTTTCTGCTTGGAATTTTGACCGATACCGGCGCCTTCCGCTTCACCAACACGCTCGGCAACACCATGCGGGTGGCGGCGGATCTGCTCGACCGCGGCGCGGAACTCGAGCGGATCGTCAACGCCTCCTATTACTCCAAGCCGCTCCGGCAACAGAAATTTGAATGCGAAATGGTCGGCACTTGCGAAAAACTCGCGCTCGACGGCCAGTATATTTACGCCTTCATCCCCGATTCCCTTTTCAGGAAATATGAGTTCGACATGCGCGACGGCGAGGGTTTGATCGACCTTCTGCGCGAAGTTGCGGGCACCAGGATCGCGGCGCTTTTCTACAAAAAAGGCGACGCGTTCAAGGTTTCGCTCCGCAGCAAAGACTCGGCAACCCCGGTGGGGCCGATGGCCCGCGCCCTCGGCGGCGGCGGCCACGATATGGCGGCCGGAATCACGCTCACGGGCATGAACGATCGCGAAGTCGAAGCGCTGCTGCTTGAAAAGGTCTCCGAACTGCTGAAAAAATAAGGATTTTTATGCGATACAGTGCTTCCAAACACCGGCTGCCCGCGATGCAGACCAGCGGCGTTCTGCTGGTGGATAAACCGTTGGAGTGGACCAGCTTCGACGTGGTGAACTTCGTCCGCGCCCGGTTCAACATCCCCAAGGTGGGCCATTGCGGCACGCTCGACCCGGCCGCTTCCGGGCTGCTGGTCCTGGTGCTGGGCAAATTCACCCAGCTCAGCCAGAAATTCAGCGGCGAAGACAAGGTTTATGAAGCAAAGCTCCAGATCGGCCTCGAGACCGATTCCGCCGACCTCGACGGCGAGGTGACGGCGACGCACGACTGGTCGCACGTCACGCCCGAAATGGTCCGGGAAACGCTGATGTCGTTTGTGGGCGAACAGATGCAGACCCCGCCCATGGTCTCCGCCGTCAAGAAGGACGGGAAAAAGCTCTACGAACTCGCCCGCCAGGGGATCGAGGTGGAACGCGAAGCGAAAGCGATCAACATTTCCTCCATCGAAATCACCGGGATGGAGCTGCCCTACTGCGAATTCGTCATGCACTGTTCCAAGGGGACTTACGTTCGCACCCTCTGCGCCGACGCGGGCAAAAAGCTCGGTTGCGGCGGCACGCTGGCGGGGCTCCGCCGGACGGTGAGCGGCCAGTTCAACATTGCCGATGCGGTAACGGTCGACACGCTCAAAACCTACGAACAGGCGGATCTTGAAATCCACGTCCGCAAATTCCTCTTTGAGAAGCTCTCTAAAATCGCGGGGATATAAGCCATGGATGTTGCCGATATCGCCATCGAACTGATCTGCGGAGCGATCGGGGGCCTGGTCGATTCAGACCGGGAATGTCTCAAAGTGCCGAACGTTCTCAAAGAATTGAACGCGAAGAAAAGCGCGCCCCTGGAACGCCGGATCGAGCGTGCCATGGCCGGAGACGAACGGTTGTTCGACGCGGGAAACGGCGATTTTTACTCCCGTGCGATCTTTTTCCGCGACTACGAATTCCTGATTACGCCGGATGACTGGGAGATCGCCAACGATGTCCTCTTCCCGGGGCACCGGTTTGCGGGTTATGTCAGCGAGGATGTCTTCCCCTCGGAAGTGAAGCTGGGGTCTGCGGAGATGATGGAAATTTCCGCCCCGCTCGCCAAGATCTTCCACTATCACCTGTTGCTCGGTTCGGATGAGGTATTCGATTTCTTCGCCGCCGAATCCTCCGCCAACATGACCATGGCGAAAACCAAGCGCCCCGAAGACATGGTTACGCTCAATGTCTACAAGCTCGGCGACTTCTACAGGAAAAACAAATTCGCCCCC
>JAVBSA010000397.1:0-2781 GCA_031556915.1 Victivallis sp. | reverse complement strand
GGCGTGAAGTTCATGCAGGAACTCGCCGTAGCTGCCGGTTCCCCGCGCTTTGAAGTCCTTCTGATACGCCGCGCGGACCTAGCCCGATTTGATGTTGTTGACCAGCGTTCCCTCATTGATGAGGCTGACGGCGACCAGCGTGGGGTCGTCCTTCCAGGCGGCGCCGGTGTAGGGGTTGACCGAACTTAAGAGCCGTAGCGAATAATCTTCGAGATTCTTCATCACGTCGTCGTCGATCATGACGAGCGCCTTGAAGTCCCGCGCCGCGATTTCCCGGTCGGGATAGGCCGGGATCTCGCCCTTGCGCAGCTTGCGCGACATGTAAAGGTCGATTGTTACGTACATTCCGCGTTTTTTACAGGCGGCGAGAAGGTAGTGAAGGCGATCCATCTTTTCCGGGTCGAGCTGGGAGGATTCTTTCATCGCCGCCGTCAGCGGCTGGTCGAAGTGGTGGAACCTGAGAAGGTTGTAGCCGCAGGTAGCCAGAATATCCACCACTTGGTCGAGCCGCTCGTTCGATTGAAAGAGCGCGTTGCCGGTGAGGTTGGTTCCCCAGAACCGCACCGGTTTGCCGGGTTGGTTCTCGAATTCGAAGTGATTCTTCACTACTTTGAGGAAGCCGTGCTTCCCGGCGGGGGCGTCGAGGAGGAAGGAGAAATCCAGCGCCGAACCCGGTTCAACCCGCTGGGTGAAGTCGAAGGGGCGCCACGCGTCGTTGGCGGCGGCGGTCCACTCTTTTTCCTCGCGGGGCGGGGTGATCTTTTCTTTCGACAGCGAGAGGGCGTAAACGCCCCCGCCTTCGACGGTGATGCTTTTGACGGGGCCGGTGAGCGCAAACGTGCTTACCGCGAGATCGTCCCGCACCGGAATCGCCTCCGCGGGGTAGCTGCGGCGCTCTTCGGCTCCGTCGGCGTAAGCGATTGTCAGCGCGCCGCTTTTTTCGTTGCCGAGCAGATAAAGATGGCGCATCCCGGCAGCTTCGCCCGTTTGGAATGTTCCCGTCCGGGGGGAGGGGGAGACGTCGAAGCGGATCCCGCCCTGCATCTCCTCTTTGCCGCCGAAGCAAACCGGAGATGAGGCGTAAGGCAGATATTCCAGCTCGAACGCGAGTTGGGCGCGGGTGATTTTGCCGGTTTCCGGGGTGAAATGCATCCGGAGCGAGATGGTCGGGTTGTTGAAGCGGCGGTTGTCCTGAAGCATCCCTTCGAAGTTGCCGCAGATCCGGAGAAGCCCGCGTTTCAGCGGGATTTCGATCTTGTTTTCGCCGGCGGCGAATTTAGCCTGCCAGTTCCGGTCGCTCGGGATCTCGGGGAATGCGCACGGTTTGCCGTTGACCGTGAAGGGGGCGAATTCGGTGAGGGAAGCGACGACCGCCAGCAACTGGCTTTCGACTCCGGTTTGGGAGGAGAGTTCGAGTTTAATGGAGGCACGGTCGCCTTCGATTTTCCGGGTTTCCTCCAACTGGAAACTGCCGTAATATTGCGTTGCAAAGGTTCCCTGCCGGGTGACGGAGCCGTCGGATTGGCGGAAGCCGCCTTCGCCGGGAAAGGTCACGTTCTGTTCGTTCTGGGTGGCGGCCCCTTTCCAGCCGGGCGAGGCCGAGAACAGCTTGAATTCGACCTCTTCGGCCTTGATGATGCCGGAGGGGGTGAAGTTGAGTTCGGCGCCTCCCGCGTGGAAAGCACAGAGAATCGCCGTCAGCGCGGATATTTTTCGGATCATGTTATTGATGGTGTTCAAGCTGAATGTATTTGAGGAAGTTCTTGATGGTGTTGTCGCTCCAGGTGTAGGTGGAGTTGGGGGTGACCCGGCTGGTGGTTACGTGCCCGTCCAGCAGCAGGAAGGGGGCCTTCCCGGCATGGTAAGAGCCGACGCGGGTGGAGTTCCACAAGCCGGTTTCCGCTTGTTTGGTGCTGTGGCAACGCCCGACCACCGCGTTGGTGTATTTGAGGCTGGTGCTTTCATAGGAGTGTTCCGAAATGAAGATGGAAGTGCTGACGTTCTTTACCATGTTGGCTTTGATGAAGACTGAAGGGCTCCCCGAGGCGCCGCATCGGGCCCAACCGATGGCGACCGAGTAGGAGCGCGGCGCCACATTAAGGTATTGGGGACGCGGCATTTCACTGGAATCCAACGGGCAGAGAAAAACGCTGTAAGCCTTTACTGTAAGCGGGAACGAGGTTGCTCCGTTGGAGAGGTAACGGTTGGCGAAGACATAATCCCAATGATAGTTGTCTGTATAATAGCTGTTCAGCCCCGCTTCGCCGCTGCCGCCGAACGGCGGCACGATGAAGCCGTCGAAATCGCCTTGATAGAAAGCTCCGTAGGTTCCGAGGGTTTTCAGTTGCGAGGAACATTTGATTGCTTTGCCGCGATCTCTGGCCTGGCTGAGCGCAGGCAGCAGCATTGCGGCGAGAATTGCGATGATCGCAATCACGACCAGCAGTTCGATCAGAGTGAAATATTTTTGATTTTGTTTCATGATTTCCGGGTTCCTCTGTGTTTCATGAATTTATCTGTATATATTTTATATGAAAATAATTATTTTGCCAACTTGAAAAAACAGGAAAGATATATAAATTTGTATCATAATTATTTAAATCCGACCGATCGGGGGAGAAATGGCGGAATATACGGATCATCAGGAGATTCGAGTTGTAAAGCGAAGCGTGCTATCCCGCGACTCTTATTCGCCCGGCTATTCGAAGAAGGTTCAGTGGATCCGGCAGGAACAGTGGTACGACGTCCACCCCTGGTCGCTGGCGGTATGGCCTTACTGGT
>JAVBSA010000425.1:0-3439 GCA_031556915.1 Victivallis sp. | reverse complement strand
GGCTCCGTAGGTGCGCGTTTCCCAGATATCCGTTTCATTTTTAAGCGCGGCGGCGCTTTCGGCGCTGGCGTTGGAGGGACAGCCGAGCTGCTTCCAATCGGAAAGATATTTGTTGTTGTACAGCACCCGGCCGAAAATCTTGCCGTCGGAGCGGCCGACCAGGAGATCGCGGTAGTCGTTCCCATAAAAAAGCTGCGCCTTCATCACCTGGCCGAGGTTGTTGAGACAGTTGCTGCTTCGCGCCTTCTCCCGCGCCTGATTGAGAGCGGGGAGCAGCATGCTCGCCAGAATTGCGATGATCGCGATCACCACCAGGAGCTCGATCAATGTAAAATGCCGTTTCATCTTGCAGCCTCCTCGAGTTGCGTTTGTTTTGACATCCGGGTCAACATTGTTCCGTAAAGAAATGGCACCGCCGCCACCGAGGCGCAGCGCGGAAAACCGATTCCGGTCTGTTCCGGCGGCGCTTCCCCCGCCAGCGCGATCGAAGCGAGATAGTTCCCGATTCCGCGCAGGAGTTCGGCCGGGCGGTAAAATGCGGGTTCGAAACAGGGATTCAAATAGCTTTTGCCGTCGAACAGGGCCAATGCGCCCCCCGGTGCGAGCGTTTCGCGCGTCAGGCGCATGGGCAGCTGCCGCCAGTTGCCGCAGGGAACGTCCCAGCGGCCCTTGAAAATGGCCGCTTCCTCCGTGAGCCCGGCGAGTTTGCTCCGGGCGATTCGCGCCCCGATCCGCATCGCCTCGTCCAACCCGCCGTCGAGTCGGGGGGCAATCCGGCTGTCGCGGAAGCTGCGGAGCGAGATCTGCATCTGAACAAGCGGCATATCCCACCAACTCCCCGCAGGGTCAACGGCGAGCGTCTGTCTCAGGGCCGGTTCCGCATAACGCCCGACCAAAGCCAGATACTTTTGTTCGCCGGTCGCCTCGTAGGCGGCGGCGAAAATCATCGGCAGCCGGAACGCCTCGTGCGGGGCGCATTCCCACAGCTTTGACACGATCGCCCGCCCGCCGTCGAGGCGGCGCAAACTGTAATTGTTTTCCGGCGTCACCGTTTCTTCGCAGTGATCCGCGACTGCGGAAAGCAGTTCCGCCGTTTCCTGGCGGAGCCGGGCGTCGCAGCGCCGGTTCCGCCAGAACGTCAGCAGCCCGAAGACGGCGAGGGTGAATTGATCGCGCGAGGAGTTGCCGTAACAGCTTTTTCCGTCCGCCGGCGAAATGCCGCGCACGATAAACCCGCGTTTGCCGTGAACTGTCCCCAGCGACAGCAGCCCCCGCAGGGCGGCGGCGGCGAAATCGCTTTCCAATTCCCCGCGCAGGCGCAGGATATCCATCAGGAATCCGCCGTTCAAAGCGCAATCCTCCATGCCGGTTCCCCAACCGCAGGGATTCGGGAACGACGCGGCGATCTCCTCCGGCACGGGGAGGTGCCGGAACCGTTCCGCGTGGTCGAAACTGCCGAGATAATCGTAAAGCAGACCCGTCTCCGGGCAGAACAGTTCGTCCGTTATGAATTGCCAGGCCTCATCCGTGTGTTGTTTCATTTTGCCGTCTCCCAATGTTTTCTCTCTATAGTATAGTGAAAATACATTTGAAAAACAATGTTGTTATTCTATATTATATTTGAAAATAAGTTGATTATATTTGGGAAATCAACATCAATGAAAGAAATTACGGATTTCAACGCCTTCCGTTGGGAGAGTTTGCCGCCTGCTTCGCATTTTCGCGGGATGGAATTTTTCCACATCCGTTCGCGCCGTTCCTACCGGATGCACACCATCCGCGTCGGGGCCGGGGTGGATGATCTGCTTGCCGCTGAATCCATCTGCGAAGTGGAACTTCGGCGCGGCGCCCATTATATGAGGCGGAACGCCCCCTTCTTTTCGCTCGAATGCATCCTGGCGGGGGAACTTCTGGCGCGGCAGCGGGGGCGGGGGTTCCTGCTGGAACCGGGCGACATCTTCCTGATGCAGCCGGAAATCGAAAACGAATTTCTCTGCGCCGGCCCCCGCTGTCACAAAATATCCGTGATGGTGGTCGGTTCTTTGCTGGAACCGTTCCTGAAAACAAGCAAACTTGGCGAAACCGACGTGATTTCACACCTCGATCGGCACCATACCGAACGGTTGTTCCGGCAGCTCGATGAATTCGCCGAGTCGCCGGAACGCAACGCGCAACTGACGTACGAACTGCTGCAATATCTGCGCACTCCGCCCCGGAACCCGGAACTGCCGGAGAAATTCGCCCTCCTGCGGCAAGCCCTCGAAGAACATCCCGAATACGAGTGGTCGCAGCGCGAAATGGCCGAACGCTGCGAATGCACCCCGACCCACCTTTCCCGCGCCTTCCGTAAATACTTCGGCACCACCCCATATCAACTCCTGATGGAACTCAGGATCGACCGCGCCAAACACTTGCTCGCCCGCGAAGAGCTCTCCGTCAAAGAAATCTCCGCGCTCTCTGGCTACACCAACGCCCTCAATTTTTCCACCGAATTCCGCAAACGGACCGGCATGTCCCCGCGAGACTATCGCAGGCACATCTCCTGGCTCAATTGATCCGGTAATTGACAGTCGATTCGCGCAAGATGAGTTCCGGGGGGTAGATGAAGCGTTTTATTGCAGGGGGCTCGCCGTTGAGACAAGCGGCGATGATGTCGAGACAGGCTGAGGCGAACTGTTTTTTGGGTTGGCGGACCGTGGTCAGCGACGGCGTGACGAATTCGGTGAAGTGCAGATTGTCGTGCCCGGCGACCGGGATGTCGCACCCGGCTTCGCGCAGCGCCCGCATTGCGCCGAGGGCGACCGCGTCGGTGACGCAGGCGAGCGCCCCGGGCGGAGTTCCGGCGGCCAGGCGCGCTTTCATGTTTTCGTAGCCGAACCGTTCGTTGTCCTGCTGTTCGCTGCTGGCACTGAGCGTGATTTCATCGGGGATGAGATGGTGCTCCGTCATCGCTTCGCGGTAGCCTTTGCGGCGTTCTTCGGCGGTGACGTTGGCTTTGCCGTAGAAGCTGCCGAGGTAGGAGGGGGCCCGTTTGAGGCCGATCAGGTGGCGCGTCAGCTCGTACATGCCGAGGCGGTTGTCGTTGAGGACGGCGTAGTCGCTTTCCCCGCCGGGGCGGTCGAAATAGACTACGGGAACGTTTTTGGCGGCGAGATCCCGGATGCTCCGGTCCGGCTGCGGGACGCAGGGGACGACGATCATGGCGCACACCTTGATCTCCAGATAATTGCGGATGATCTCCGCCTCCAGTTCGCCGTCGTTGTAGCTGGAACGGTAGAGCAGCTGGAATCCGTGTTCGCGGGCGGTCGCGTCGAGCGCCGCGATGAATTCGCCGTAAAAGTCATCGGTAATATAGGGAACCACCGCGCCGATGAGGCTGCTTTGCCCCTTGACCAGGCTGACGGCCTGCGTGTTGCGGATGTAGCCGTATTGCGCACAG
>JAVBSA010000210.1:0-2718 GCA_031556915.1 Victivallis sp. | reverse complement strand
GGAACCGTCTTGCCGAAACGAACCGTGTCCGCCCACGAAAACAGCCCCGGAATCATCCGGAACCCGGCCGGCGTCCGGTGCGTCGCGATCCGGTCGGAGAATTCGCGGGAGAGTTTTTCCGCCCACGCGTCGGCCGGAGTCCCCCCGGCGCCGAACTTCGGGGTGGCGCCCAGCATTGCGCGGATCCGTTCGCCCTCTTCGCACCGGAAGTCGGAACGGAGCGCCTTGACGCATTCCGGCCAGGAGATATTCTTCTCTTCCGCCACATGTTTCTCGAGTGCGGCGAAGGAATCGGCCACCACCGCCAGCCCGGCCCCGTCGCAGCAGAGATTGTAGAATTCCACCCCGCCGTGGGAAGCGTCGCGCCCCTTTTCCACCGGACCGTGGCAGAAAAGATTCAAGATCAGTTCCGGTTCGTTGCGATACTGGTGCGCCATATGGAAATCGAGTCCGGCCGCGACACAGCCGATCGCCCGTTTCAGGTGCGAAAAATAGCTTTCATGCAGTTCTTCAAGCGAGAAATTTTCGGCTTCGAACTGTTCCTCGAGCGCCACGGAAAAGACCTTGGCGAGATTGATTTTCACCGTGTCGTTCAGCGTGTATTCGCGCCCCGGAATGCTCGTCCAGTTGCAGCCGAGCGCGATCCGCTCCCGGGCGAGTTCCGCCGGATAACCGTTGCGCTCGAAGCCTTTCGCCAGCTGGTCGCCGCCGGAGAAGCGCGGGTAACCGAGCTTGTTCTCCAGCAGCACCTCGACGCCGCGCCGGAACAGGTCCCGGTCCATTTTTTCATGGACGCTGATCGTGATGTTGCAGGTCGTTTTCAGCACCCGCGCCGCCTCCAGGATCAGATAGGACATCTTGCTGGTGCAATCGCGCCCGGCGCCGTCGGTTCCGGCGATCTGGTACATGTGAGGATCGTTGAGCAGTAAACAGGCGCAATAATAGAGGGCGTCTTCGTCGTCGATGATTCCGGCGGCGCTGTCCCGCTCGTAGTAGGGGCGCAATATTTCATCGATGCGTCCGCCGGAACCGTCGCGGTTGTAGGTGCGCCCGGCCATGTTGACCCACGCGATCCACTGGCAAGCTTCGCGGAGCGTCTCCGGCGGGGAGGCGGTCAGTTTCCGGTTGATGGCGCGGCGTTCCGGGTCGGAGTCGGCTTCGGCGGTCCTGGAGATCCAGTTTTGGATTCCGGCGATGGCGTCGAGTTCGGCCGTGAGCAGTTCTTCCGCTTCGGGATCGCCGCTGTGGGCGGCGAGGCTTTGCTCCACCTTGTGTTTCAACCCGCCCCAGCCGAGCGCCAGGCCGATCCGGTAATCGCGGGTGAAATGCTGGTCTTTGCCGATGCCGCAGGTGATGTCATAACGCTGCTGTTCGGCGTGCAAGTGCGAATAGTCGAAGGGAAAAGGCGCGAGGGAAAGCTTGTAATTCCGCCGCATGCGGGTCATCATGAACATCCAGCGGCCGGCCAGGGCGTCGTCCGGGTCGAGGCTGACGGGATGCGCCTCCATCAGCGCCCGGAAATTCTTCGCCCACTGCGTGACTCCGGAAAATTGTCCGTTTTCATCCTGGTACGGAAAACGGAATTGTTCCAGGAAGCCCTCCGGCGGAAGCACGTAACCGTAATCGTCTTCATCCGCGCTGCCGAGCCGGCGCAGTTTTTCCCCGGTCTGGATGAGTTTTTTCTCGAGCAGACGCCGGATTTTGCCGGCATGGCGTTCGTTATCGAAACGGCAGATCATATTTACCTCCCAGGTAGCTTGAATCTCTATATAATTCTAAGCAATCCGGGAGGATTTTCCAAACCGGTTCCGGGCAATCTTCCGGGAAGTTTGTTTCGTTCAACTGAAATTCAATTCGCCGGGCTTATTTGCCCGCTCGGGCAAAAAGCACCGGGAAGACTCGAAAATGGTATTTTCGCATTTTCTGACTCCCTAAAAGGAGACGGAACGCCTCTGGATTCGTTCCTGCCCCGGCGTCAAGCCCCCCGGGAAAGGGGGGCTCGATTTTTTACGAAACGGCGAAGAGCGGCGAAACGTTTTTGCTGACGGCGAAATCGAAGGACTCGCTCCAGGCGCCGATGTTGCCGGCCCGGTCGATGGCGCGCACGCGGAAAGCGTGGTCGCCGAAGTCGAGGTTGCCGATGGCAAGGGAGGTTTTGGCGGTTTTCTTCAGGATGCCGTCGATTTCAACTTCGTAGCGCTTGATGTCGCCGGAGTTGTCGAACGCTGTTTCCCACGACAGGGTGACCTTTTCGCCGGCGGCTTCCCAGAGGTTGCCGGCCGCGTCGAGCCCCTGAATTTGTTCGGGGGCGGTGACGTCGGCGACCTTGAAGGTGACGTTCTTCACGCTGCTGATGTTGCCCGCCGCGTCATAGGCGCGGACCGTCAGCTTGTGTTTGCCGAGCGCAAGATCGCTGAAGACGGCGAAGGAATCGGTTTGATCCTGCCAGGCTCCGCCGTCGAGGGAGAGCTTGTATCCGGCCACACCGACGTTGTCGGTGGCCGTCCAGGAGGCCATGCCTTCATAGGCATTGACAGTGAGATTGATTTTCCCCATCTTCGGCGCGGTCACGTCTTTTACTTCGAAGACGAGGACTTCGCTCAAAGCTCCGTAGCGCGACAGCGAATCGAGCGCCCGCACCTGAATGGTGTTGCCGGCGGAAACCGGCATATTTTTGAGCTTGAAGGAGCGTCCCTTCACAAAGGTGATTACGCCGTT
>JAVBSA010000498.1:0-2676 GCA_031556915.1 Victivallis sp. | reverse complement strand
CCAGTCATACGGCTTATCGGCAAGGATCAAACCGGTGAAACGCTCTTTCCGGCCGGAAAAAATCGCTTCCAGCGTCGAGATCGTCAGGGATTTGCCGAAACGCCGGGGGCGCGACAAAAAATATTGACCGTAAGCAGGTTGAATCAGTTTCCAGAGATACTCCGTCTTGTCGATGTAAAGGAAATTACCTTCAATCAACTTTTCAAACGTATAAACGCTGCTGGTCAAATCTTTCATCGGTGGATGTCCACCACTTTGCCGCCGAAGAGGTCGAGAATCTCACCGACGATCGGATTTTTCGTCGCTTCTTCCAACGCTTCGGGATGGTCGTTGGCGATGCTGCGGCGCATTTTGCGGCCCGGTTCGTCGTCCGCCGCGGCCAGCTCTGCGGGAAGCGGCTCGTTCGACAGCTCCGGCGCCGAAGTTTCTTCCGGCTCTTCCTGCGGGGGCTCCGCTTCCGCCTTGACGACGGGGGGCGGTTCCGGCGCGGGAGCCGGCGTTTCTTCTATCACCGGCGGCGGTTCAATTACCGGTTCTTCAACCACGGGTTGCTCGATCACCGGCGTCGGTTCAATCACGGGTTCTTCGATCACCGGCTCCGGCATCGATACTTCCGCTTTCGGCGGCGGAGCGGCGGCTTCCACCGGTTTGGCGATTTCGATCACCACCTGCGGCGCGGCGGCCTTGATTTCGTTGGGCAGCTGTTCGAGAAATTTGAGTTCGCCCGCCGTGCGCAGCTGATTCAACCGCGCCAGGAGGTCGCCGATCCTGACTGCGTGCGCTTCGCGCATCGCCTTCAGCAGAATCGTCTCGAGATACACCTGTTTATTGAGTGCGTCGTGAAGCACGCGCCCCACGGGGGCGATGGTTTCCAGCAGAATCTGTACCGTGTCCGGCCGGGTGATTTTGGCGAACTGCCGGTAGCGTTCCACCGCCTCCCTCCCCTCGTTGAGGAGATCGCCGGGATCGTTCATGATGGAACAAAGCTGTACCGCCCGGAGCGCGTCGAGCAAATCGTCGAACAGCGTTTCGAGGTTCTTCCCTTTGCCGGAAAGCTTGCCGATCACCTTGACCGCCTCGCCCGGTTCGTTCCGCAGCATCGAGAGCAGAATCGTGTCGAGATCCGCGCGGTCGGTGAGGCCGAAGAGCGACAGAACCTGTTCGCCGGTAATCGTCGAATCATCGCCCTGGGCGAAGAATGCAATCATCTGGTCGAGAAGGGATTGCGCGTCACGCATCCCGCCCTCTGCGGCGCGGGCGATGGCGCTCACTGCTTCATCCGTCACCGGAACCTGTTCCCGTTCCGCAATCAGCCGCAACCGATCCGCTATCTGGCGGGTCGGAATCGGCAGCAGGTCGAAACGCTGGCAGCGGGAGATGATGGTCTTCAACACTTTGTGAACTTCGGTGGTCGCAAAGATGAACTTGACGTGCGCCGGGGGCTCTTCGACCGTCTTCAGGAGCGCGTTCCACGCCTGTGCCGTAAGCATATGGACTTCGTCGATGATGTAAATCTTGTAACGCCCCGTGACCGGCTGGTGCATGACGTCTTCGGCGAGTTCCCGCATGTCGGAGGCGGAATTCCGGCTGGCGGCGTCGATTTCAATGACGTCGAGGCTGCTTTCGCCCGCGATCGCCACACAGCTCGCGCATTTGCAGCAGGGTTCGCCCTCGTGCGGGTCGAGGCAGTTCATCGCTTTGGCGAAAATACGCGCAAGCGTGGTTTTGCCGACTCCGCGCGGGCCGACGAACAGATAGGCGTGTGCGGTCCGCTGCTGGAGAATCGCGTTTTTCAGCGTGCGCACCACATGCTCCTGCCCCACCACGTCGGCGAAACACTGGGGGCGCCATTTCCGGGCGATTACCTGATATTCACTCATGCTTCTGCAATCTCCCGCTGGAGTGTAAAAATCTGCTTCAAGCCGTGTTCGGCAAGATCCAGCAGCTCGTTGAGCTGCCGGCGCGAGAAGGGAGCGCCTTCGGCGGTTCCCTGTACTTCGATCAGCTTGCCCGATTCGGTCATCACCACATTCATATCGACTTCGGCCCGGGAATCCTCTTCATAACAGAGATCGAGCATCGGGACGCCGTCGACGATTCCGACGCTGATCGCGGCCACGCTTTCTTTCAGGGGGTTGCCGGGGAAGACATTCCGGCGGCAGGCGAGCGCGAGCGCAATCGCGGAACCGGTGATGCTCGCGGTGCGGGTTCCGCCGTCGGCGTCGATCACGTCGCAATCGATGCTGACGGTGTTCTCGCCGAGCAGTTCCAGATCGGTCACGGCGCGGAGCGAACGGCCGATCAGCCGCTGAATCTCCATGGTGCGGCCGCCCTGCTTGCCGGAGGAGGCTTCGCGCCGCATCCGCTCGTGGGTGGAGGCGGGGAGCATGCCGTATTCGCACGTCACCCAGCCGCCCGGAACCTTCTGAGCCTTCATCCAGGGCGGCACTTTGGCCTCAACGCTGACCGCGCAGACCACTTTGGTTCCCCCGCAACCGATCAGCACGGAAGAGAGCGGGTGCGCCAGGAATCCCGGCTGAATGGTGATTTTACGGAGTTCATCCGGGGCGCGGCCGTCGATGCGTGTCATATCGTTGAAAACCTCATTGTAATACTGATAAAATGATAACGGGTAAATATAGCGGCTTTACGCTATGTTTACAAGAAATTCCCGTA
>JAVBSA010000503.1:0-4030 GCA_031556915.1 Victivallis sp. | reverse complement strand
CACGGGCGCGGCGTGATATACTCAATTTAACCGGGGGAATTTTGACTGCAAAGGGCTCAATCACTCCATTCGCGTCAATGTCCTGATGTATGACGGGCATGCGGAAAGCGGCCGGAGCAAATACAAGATTTTCAACAGTGCGCGGTCTCCGAACAGCCCGGAAGTCAGTGTCACCCTGGCGGATTGAGGAATCATGAACATATCACCTGTTTCATCACAATCATCCGCGGAAATCAAATCCGCTTTGCGGGAATATTTATGGAATCTGGATATCGGCACACGGCTTCCCCCCGAACGGAAGCTGGCCGAAAATTACGGCGTCAGCCGCAGCACCATGAGCAAAGTCCTCGGAGAGCTGGAAAGCGAAGGCCTGCTGGCGCGGCAAGTCGGGCGGGGCACCTTCGTGACGCCCCGCGATACCGTCGCCATTCCGGCTTTCGGTCCGACGGACCAGGATGAAATCCTCCTGGTGTATCCGGATTTCTTCTCGTTCGGAATCTGGGAACAGATTCACCATCTGGAACTTGCGGCCATGCGCCGCGACTTCCGGCTGAACCACCTGCGGGTACAGCCGGATTCGGAATGGGATCTGCTCGTTCACCTGGCGGAACGCAGCAAAAACGTAACAGGCGTCATCATCATCGCCGGTATGCCGTTGCGCGGAGCCTTGCTCGAACGCCTCGGCGCACTGGGGCTGCCGGTTGTGTTTATCGGTAAAGTAACGCATATCGACCATTTTGCCAACTGCTATAACGTTTTGAGCAACCATTTCCTGTCCGGTTACAAAAAGCTGGAGATGTTATTGCGGAACGGCCACCGCCGGATCGGGTTGATCCACAACGAACCCCCGACGCATGCGTTCCTGGAAAATATACGCGGCCTGAAAGAGGCCGCACGCAAGTTCAAACTGCCCTGGAGGAGCCTTGTTCAGCCGGAGAGCAGCATCAGCTGCTGGCAGGATTCCATGGAAAACGGTTACCGCCAGACGCTCGAAGTCCTGCGCAAGGATCCGGCGTTGACAGCCCTGGTCGTCGATACCTCGTCCGGCGCGGTCGGCGCTTTGCGCGCGCTGCATGAACTCGGCATCCGCTGCCCCGACGATGTCAGCATCATCACCGCGCTGGCCAATGCCAGAATCGAGGAATTCACCTGTCCGAAGCTGTCGACCGTCATTACGTCGACGGAGGAAATCACCGCAATCGTCATCGGGATCCTGATGGGAAAAAATGAATTCCCGTTGCGGGAATACCGGGTCGATCCCATTGTAGTTGAACGCGAAAGCATTCGCAACCTGAACTGAAAAAATCCAGAGGAGTCAAATGAAAATCACCCCCATCTTTTTTGCTGCCCTGACCGCTGCGCTTCTGCATGCCGTCCCGGTCGCCGCCGCAACGCCCGGAGGCGTCTTTTCCTGGCGTACATTGCAGGCGGAAGACGCTGTTACCAATGCGGAACTCATCGGCCCGTCGCGGCAGGCGGGCACCTTCGCCGCCGAATGCATCGGCCGCCGCGGCGTCAAACTGAACCGGACGGCGGATTATGTCGAATTTACCGCTCCCGAGCGCGCCAACTCCATCGTGGTCCGTTACGCCGTGCCGGATGCCCCCCTCGGCAACGGCATCCAGTGCACATTGAGTTTATATGTCGACGGGAAGCGCCGGGCGGAGCTCGCCATGACCAGCCGCCACACCTGGCAGTACGGCAAAGAGTCCGAGCCGACCAACGACCCGGCGGCTCTCTCGCTGCCCGGCGGAACCTCATTTCAGTTCTTCGACGACCTGCGGCTGCTGACCGGCGAGATTCCGGCGGGCGCCAAAGTGCGGCTGCAGAAGGACGCCGGCGACACGGCGGAGTATTATGTGATCGATCTTGTCGACCTGGAATTGGTTTCGCCGCCGCTGCCGCAGCCCCCCGGTTCGCTTTCCGTCCGCGATTTCGGCGCGAAAGGCGACGGCGTCGCCGACGACACCGAAGCGATTCAGCGCAGCCTGAATGCCGGAGTTGAAGCAAAGAAAGTGGTTTTTCTCCCGCCCGGCACCTATCGGACGACGCGGGGATTCCGTCTTGAACAACCGGTTGCGATTCAGGGGGCCGGACTGTGGTATTCGACCATTTTCAACCGCCGCTCCGATTTGAGCGTCAAAAGCGCCGGGGTCGGTTTCGGCGTACTCGCCAAAGCCACGCTGAAGGATTTCTCCATCTTCGGCGACGGCACCTGCCGCAAAGATGAAGAGTTCGCCCTCTGGGGAACCTGGGGCAACGGTTCCGTCGTCGAGAACCTCTGGATCGAGAAAACGCAGGTCGGCCTCTGGTCCGGGCGCGACAATCAGCCGGTATCGGAGGAGCTTACTGTCCGCAACTGCCGGATCCGCAACGTGTTCGCCGATGGAATCAACCTCTGCGCCGGCACAAGGAATGCCGTGGTTGAGAACTGCCATGCCCGGGGAACCGGGGACGACTGTTTCGCCATGTGGTCGGCTCCCCGCGGCCTGGCGGCCTGTACCGGAAACGTTTACCGCAATTGCACGGCGGAACTTCCGTGGCGCGCCCGCTGCTTCGCCCTCTTCGGCGGCGTCGACAACCGCATCGAAAATTGTCTCGGCCGCGACACGCTGGTTGACAGCGGCTTGAATATTTCTTCGCAGTTCAAAGCATATCCGTTCGGAGGAACGACGGTGGTGAAGAATCTGCGCCTGGAACGGTGCGGCGGCTGGTTTTGGCGAAACCGTCCCTACGGCGGCATTTTCCTGAAGGCGGAAGCACAGGATATCGCCGGCAATATTCTTCTGGAAGACCTTGCCGTCGTGGACAGCTCCGCAGCCGGAATCTCCATCAGCAACGGTGAGAACAAACTTCAGAACATCGTTTTCCGCAACTCGCGTTTTGAGGGCGTCGGTGAATTCGGCATCGACATATTCCCGAAGGCGTCCGGTTCCATCCGGCTGGAAAACTGTTCCTTCGAGCTGGGCGGGAAGCCGTTTCTGCGCCAGCGTTCCCCCGAGACCTTCTCCGTTCAGAAAATGGATTGACGATGAAACCTTCTGATTGGACCGGGCGCATGACGCGGGAGGAGTTCGCAAATTCCCGGATTCACCCGTGGCTTTGCACCAGCCATATCCCGGTTCACCCCGCCCGGCGGGACGCTTTCTGCGGCAATGGCATGATCGGCCTGCGGGTTCCCGCCGCCGGGGAACCTTCGATTTATCCGGAAGGCGTCTGCGGGGACATGGCTCCCGGCGGTACACTGATGTACCGTCTCTGGGATACGGACGGCTTGCTTCCGGCATTCAATTTCCTCGGGCTGGCCCTGAAATTTGGAACGGCGGAGTTCCGGCGCGATCCGGAGCATTGGAGCAATTACCGCCAGACTCTCGACTGGCGGACCGGGATCGTCCGTACCTGCTGCGGCTGGCAGCTGCCGCAGGGGAACGTCCTGGTGGAAACGGAGATCTATCTCTCCCGCGTCAAACGGAACCTCGGCTGCGTCCGCACATGGATTACGCCGGAGTTCGACGGGGAGTTCACCTTTCTTGATTGCGTGGACGCCTCGTTTATCGGCGAACTTTCCAACGGCCGATGTCATCCTTGCGCGGGCGACCGCGGCAGGGTACGGACGTTCTTTGCTGAGGTGGGGCTCGCGCGCCATCCGGTTGCGGCCGCCACGATCCTGACTTACGATACCCGACGGAAGGTTGCCGAGTCCTGGTTGCGAAAGCCGGATGGCTTCGTCCGGGAATTGACTCTCCGGGCTGCCGCAAACCGGCCTCTCGCCGTAACCAAGTTTGGAGCCCTCTGTTCCGGGCATGACTCTCCCGATCCGGTGAACTTTGCCCGCACCCTTGCCGCCGCCGCCTCCGACGACCCGGAATTGGAGAAAAAGCTCCATCTGGCGGGGTGGGAACGGCTCTGGGCACATGATGTGGAAGTCGACCACCCCGGTTTGCAGATGTTGATCCATGCTTCTCTCTACGGTCTTTACAGCTGTCTCGCGGAAGGAACCGGGGCGATACCGGGCCCCACCGGATTGGCG
>JAVBSA010000038.1:0-7948 GCA_031556915.1 Victivallis sp. | reverse complement strand
CGAGAAAACTTGAGGCTTTGCCTCAGACTCCACTCAAGGGCTATGCGCCCTTGAGAATCCGCACCAAGGCCGAACGGCCCTGGACCCGGTCGGCTTCGCCTCCCCACTTCACCGCGCCGGCATGGCGGGCTTTTTTTCTTTATTCCCTTGATAAAACGGTCGCCGGGTGATATGATATACTGTTTGAAAAACAGGGAGGTTATTGCGATGAAAACGAATCTTTTTTACACTTTGGCGGCGGTGCCTTTTCTGATGGCCGGCTGTACTTCCATCCCCACGGAAATGGAATCAATTGCGTATGCAGCGGACAGTGCTCCGGCTCAGGCTTTCGTGCTCAGGGAGGAAAGCGCGGAAGCGCCTGTCTTGCGGAAGGCCGTGGCGGGGGGCGTTTCGAACCGCTTCGAAGCCCAGGAGGGGCGCAAGATGGTCTTCACCGCCACGCTTGCAATGAATGTGGATAATGTCGAAGTCGCAATGAAGAAAGCCGAAGCAGCGGTGAAAAGCGCCGGGGGTTACGTTCAGGAATCGGGCGACAACCGCGGAGTTCTGCGCATTCCGGTCGGCAAGGCCGAAGAGGTCATGCGGGAATTGGAAGCGCTCGGCAGTGTGACCAGCCGCCGCATCGTCGGCAGCGACGTGACCGCGCAGGCGACCGACCTGGAAATCCGCCTCTCCAACCTGCGGACGATGCGCACGCGGCTCCTGGAACTCCTGAAAAAAGCCGAGAAGGTGGAGGACGCGCTCAAGATCGAAACCGAACTCAACCGTGTGGTGACCGACATCGAAATCTACGAGGCGCAGCAGAAGGGGCTCGCCAACCGGATCGATTTCGTCACGCTTACCCTGACGTTCAATATCTCCATAAAGGCGGTCGCGGTTCCGAAACTGCCGGTTCCGTGGATGGCCGGGATCGGCGGCGCGGGCGCGGACATCCTGCCCGCTCCTAACGGCAAAGCCGATCTGCCCTTCAAGATCAAGCTCCCGGAAAACTTCGCCGTTCTCCGCAGCGACGACGCGAGCGGCTTCTCCCAGCTCTATGCGGTTACGGCGGACGATTGCGTCCTGCGTCTTACCCGCCGCCCCTCGCTCGAAGGCGCGACGCTGGACTTCTGGCGCACGCTCGGCCGCCGTTCCCTCAAGGAAATCAACAACTGCAAGCTCGTCAGGGATGAACTCTTCCCGGTGTCGAATTCGGAAGGCGCGCTGTTCGAAGGAGAACGCGGCGGCGGGAACGGTTATTTCCTGCTCCTCGGCTCCCACCCGAACAGCTTCTGCTTCATTCCGCTCAAGGACGATGTTTTCGTGGTGGAATTCTGGGGGCCGCGCGGAGCTTACGGAAAACATCTGGACGCAGTGCGCGAAGCTTGCCGGACAATCCGGTTTTAAAGATTGCATCTGTGGCGAATCCGTGCTATATTAATAAGTTCGCCCAAATAAAAAAACAACCGATGAGGTAACATGAGCATTCCCGATTTGAGTACGTTGACTCCGCTGCTGAAACGCGGAAGCGAATTTCTCGGCGTGAAATATCCGATTCTCTGCGGTGCGATGACCTGGGTCTCCGAACCCAAGCTGGTCTCGGCCGTTTCCAACGCGGGCGGCTTCGGCTGCCTTGCGGGCGGCAACGCCCCCTGCGATATTCTCGAAAAACAGATTGCCGAAGTGAAGAGCCTGACGAAGAACAACTTCGCCGTCAACCTCATCACCATCGCCCCGGCTTATAAAGACCACCTGGCGATGCTCTCCCGGGTCAAGGTGCCCTTTATCGTCTTTGCGGGCAGCTTCCCCAAAGAGAAGGAAATCGCCGCCGCCAAGGCGACCGGAGCCAAGGTGCTCTGCTTCGCTTCGACCGAATCGATCTCCGAACGCATGATCCGCTTCGGGGCCGACGGCATCATCCTCGAAGGCAGCGAAGCGGGCGGTCATATCGGCCATGTTTCCAGCATGGTTCTGATCCAGCAGGTGCTTTACAAGTTCCATAAGCAAATTCCGATCTTCATCGCCGGCGGCATCGGCACCGGTAAAATGATGGCCCACCTGCTGACCATGGGCGCGGCGGGCGTACAGCTCGGAACCCGCTTCGTCATGACCGAAGAGGCCAATGTGCACGCGGCGTTCAAAAACGCTTTCGTGAACGCCAACGCCCGCGACGCCATTTCCACGCCGCAGTATGACCAGAAGCTGCCGGTGGTGGCGGTTCGCGCGCTCCGCAACAAGGGCACCGATCTCTTCGGCCAGCTCCAGCTCCGGCTCCTGAAGGAGCTCGAAGCCGGAACCATCGGCCGCGTCCAGGCGCAGGAGGAAGTCGAAAAATTCTGGATCGGCGCGCTCCGCAAAGCCGCGATCGACGGCGACGTCACCTACGGTTCGCTGATGGCGGGCCAGTCGGTCGGCCTGATCCGGGGCATTTGCACCGTTCCCGGCCTGATCGAAGAACTCCTGACCGACGCGGAAGCCGAACTCGGGGAAATGAAGAAACTTCTCGGCTGTTAAGAATCATGAAATGAGCACGAAAGTAAAAGTATCGGACCGGAAATTTTTCCTCGCGATCGCGGTCGTGCTCATTCTGCTCGTCCTCTTTGCCGGTTACCGGACGCTGCGAAGCAACGTCGGGGTGCTGGTGGGGGACTTTTTTTATCCCTACCTGATGCTTTCGCGGGTGGCCGCTTCCGGGGTGTCGCAGCAGTCGCTGCTGCTGTATTCGCGCCCGGAACTGGCGGCGAAGCTCGAAGCGCTCGCCGCGGAAAACCGGGAACTGGCGGCGCGGAACCGCGAAATCGAAACGCTGTCGCGCGAGAATCAGGAATTGCGGAAGCTGCTTGAGCTTACCCCGCCCGCCAAATGGCGTTACCTCACGGTTCCTTTGCTGGTTCGCGACCCGTTGCTCTGGCGGGAGCGCCTCGTCGTCGCCCTGCCGCCCGATTGCGGGGCGAAGGCCGGAAGTGCGGTGATCGCTTCGGCGCCGGACGGCACCCCGGCGCTGGTCGGCGTGCTTTCCCGGGTCGGCAACCGCGAGGGAGATGTGGAGACGCTCTTCTCGCCTTCGCTGCGGCTGTCGGCGGAGATGCGGAACGGAAGCGTCGGATTCCTCAACGTCGGGGAACGCCGCCCGACTCCGGGGGCGCTCGCCATCGGCCACCTGCCCGCCCATCTCAAATACCAGCCCGGCGAACCGGTGACGACCACCGGGTACGAGAGCGGGATTCCGCGCGGGATCCGCATCGGAACGCTCTCGACGGTCGAAGAGACCGATCCGCGTTTCTCCAGCGTCCAGCATCTCTCCGGGTTACTGATTCCGGCGGCCGATTTCAATCTGCTCCGTTTTCTGGTCCTCATACTGCCGGAGGAGTGATGAAGGTTGTTTTTCTGCTCTTTGTCTTTGCAATTGCGACATTGCTGGAGTTTTACGGCGGGGTGTTGATGCTGCCGGCGCCGCTGTTGGCGCTTGCCCTTGTCACGCTTTACTTTTCCTTTGTATTTTCCCCCGTGACCGTGTTCCCGCCGGCGCTCCTGGCCGGGCTTGTGCTCGACCTCGGGTTCGATCGCCCCTATCCCTTTTCCGGGGTGATTCTGCTGGCCGCGCTTCTGGCGGGGCGGCTGATCCGGCCGAAAGCGCCGGAGCATCTCCAGGAGACCGCGCTTTGCGGGCTCGGGAGCGCTTTTATCGCGATTCTGGGCGGAGTTTTGGCCTCTTCGGCGATGGTCTCTTCGCTGCCCGATCCCCGGGAACTGGTCTGGCACTTGCTGTTCTGGGGGGCGCTGGGATTCGCCGTCACCCCGCTTCTCGTTCTCGGGCTTGACGCGGCCGGGCGGACGCTCGGCATCGAGGGAGCCATCCGCCAACAGAAAAGCACGGTCGGCGGCCGGCTCCGGCCGCGCAAGGTCCGGGAAGCGGTGAAAGGCAGGAATTCATGAGCGGTCGAACCGGAAAACGGAAATCCGCATTTCAGGAAGAGCCGATTCTGGCCCGGCCGGAGCGGCGGCGCATCCTGGTCCTGGGCGTGTTGACGCTGGTGGTCTTTCTGACGCTCGGGATCCGCCTCGGCTGCATCCAGACGCAATTGCAGGCCGAAAGCGACGAAAAGATTTCGGATCAGTCTCTCCGCCGCATCCGGATTCCGGCGCGGCGCGGCAAAATCTATACCGCCGACATGGTTCAGCTGGCCGGGAACAAGGCAAATTCCGGATTGGTTCTCTACCCCGAGGAGATGCAGATCCGCGGTTCCCGTTACGGCACGATTCAGAATATGTTCCTGGCGGCGGAGGCGATTTCCCGGGCCGTGGGGCGCCCCAATCCCCTGGAGACGCTGGATATTTCCCGGCATCTCTATTACCGGCCCGGTTTGCCGCTGGTGCTGTTTCAATCGCTTTCGCCGGATGAACTGGCGCGCGGAACCGAAGCGGGGCGGGCTTTCCCCGGTGTCGACATCGAACCGGGGGAATCGCGGACCTATCCCGCCGGACCGCTTGCCGCCCATCTCGTCGGTTATACCCGGATCGAAGACATCAAACAGCTCAAGGAGCAAACGCCCGAAGAGCTGAAGAAATTCGCTTATTATATTCCGGATTGGATCGGGGTGGAGGGGGTCGAGCGCGCGTTCGATTTCCTGCCCGACGCGCCAGCAGCAGAGGAAGGCGAGGACGACCCCGACCGGCCGCTCGGGCTGCGCGGGTTGCCCGGCTATTCGCTCGTGCGGGTGGATCATCTCGGGATCGTCCGAGAAACGATCGTTGCGCGGCTCGAGCCGCGCCACGGCAACAACGTCATCCTGACGCTCGACTCCCGGGCGCAGCGCATTGCCGAAGAGGTATTGCAGGGCTATTGCGGTGCGCTGGTGCTGCTGAATGCATCGAACGGCGACGTGATTGCCGCGGCTTCCGCGCCGGGATACGACCTCGGGTTTTTTTCTCCCTACATCCGGGCGGACTACTACGCGCAGCTCCGGAACGATCCGAACCGGCCGCTCTACAACCGCGCTTTTCAGGGCAACTACACGCCGGGCTCGATTTTAAAACCCCTGGTGGCGCTGGCTTTTTTGAATTCCGGCGTCAATCCTGCCGAGGAAACCGTTTGCGACGGGAGCACGACCATTCTGGGGATCACCACCCGCTGCGCCTCCCGGAACGGGCACGGCCCCGTCAATCTGCGGCGGGCTCTGGCGAAATCCTGCAACGATTATATGATGGAGCATAGTTTGAAGGTCAAGCTCGGCCCCATCGCCGAGACGCTGCGTCAGGCGGGAATCGGGCAGAAAACCGGGATCGGCCCGGCTGAAATCGCCGGCACCTTCCCGAGCAGCGAGAATAAAAAGGCTCTTCAACGCCTTGCCTGGAACAGTTACGACACGGGACTTCTCTCGATCGGGCAGGGGACCATCACCCTGAGTCCGCTCCAGGCCGCGCTTTACACCGCCGCCATCGCCAATGGCGGCAAACTGTTCCGGCCGCACCTGGTCCGGAAAGTGGTCGACGGCCTCGGCAATCCGCTGTTCGAGCGGCGGCCGGAAGTGCGGAACAGGCTCGATGCGGTTCCGGGGGCGCTCGAACTGATTCGCGCCGGGATGTACGATGTGGTGAATACTCCGGACGGCAGCGGCCGCCGGGCACAGGTCCCCGGCCTTGCGATTTTCGGCAAGACCGGTTCCGCCGAAGTCGGCCCGGTGAACAACCGTTTCAAAACCACCTGGTTCATCAGTTTCGTCACTTACAAAGGGCAGACCTACAGCTGCTGCATCATGCTGGACAGGGGCGACTCCGGCGGAACGAGCGTTGCGCCGCTTACGGCGGAGTTTTTCCGCCGGTTTTTGCTGAATGCAAGTTGATTCCCCACGGCTCCGGGGGTATGTTTTCAAGATAACATATTTCAGTATAAGGATCTCAAATCAATGATGAACGTCGCAATCATAGGGGTTTCCGGATTCGGAGCCGTACACTATAAGGACTTCGAACGGGAGCATGCCGCGGGAAGGATCAAAATTCTCGGCGCCACGGTGATCAACCAGGCGGAAGAGGCCGAAAAATGCGATTTTCTGCGTTCCGTCGGCTGCGAACTGTTCACGGATTACCGCGCCATGCTCGACAAGCTCCGCGGCAGGATCGATCTATGCTTTATCCCCACCGGAATTGCGCTTCATGCCGAGATGACGATCGCCGCGCTGGAATCCGGCGCCAACGTCTTCGTCGAAAAGCCGGTCGCTCCGACCGTACAGGAGACCGACGCCATGAAGGAGGCCGAAAAGCGCACCGATAAATTCGTCACGGTGGGGTATCAGACCATGTTCCAGCCGGAGACGCGCCGGATCAAGGAATTGCTGCTTTCGGGCGCGATCGGCGAGGCGCACACCTTCAGCTGCTACGCGCTCTGGCCGCGGGGCGACCGTTATTACGGCCGCAACAACTGGGCGGGCAAAATGGCGGTCAACGGCAAATGGGTGCTGGACAGCCCCTTCACCAACGCGTTGGCCCATTACCTCAATCTGCTGAGTTTCTACGCGGGGGGCACCTTTGCCGGCACGATCGATCCGGTGGAGGTCCAGGCGGGGCTTTTCCGCGCCAACCCGATCGAGACCGACGACATTGCTTCGATCCGGGTGACCGGTTCGCGCGGGGAGCGGCTGTTTTTTCATGTGACGCACGTCAGCGAGGGGACGGCCAATCCGGTGATCCGGATCGAAGGAACGGGCGGGGTGATCGAGTACGATGAGAATAAGACGGTCGTCCGCCGCGCCGACAACAGTGTGATCGAGGAGTTCCCCACCACCACCTGGGAACCGATGCGCATCAACATTTACAACAAGCTGATCAAGCGGTTGCAGGATCCGGGCGAATTCGTCTGCACGCTGGATATCGCGGCCATGCATACGTTGATCACCAACGCCGTTTTCGATTCGGTCCGGAATCTGCCAATTCCGCCGGAAGCGGTGACAAAGGGAAATGATGCGGAGGGCTCGTCGCGCCTCATCGTCCCCGGCATCGACGCCGCGCTTCGCCGCGCGTTTGCGGAGAACCGGCTACTGGGAACGGAAGATTTCGCCTGGGCCGAACCCGGCAAGCCGTTCCCGATGAAAGACTACCACAACTTTCTCGGCACCTACGCCTGAGCTTTCAATCCCGGAGTTTGCGATATAAGGTGCGACGGCTGATTCCGAGCAGTTTGGCGGCGGCCGTCCGGTTGCCGTTGCATTTTGCCAGCGCCTGGTCGATGAGGATGCGTTCGTTGTCTTCGAGCGTCAGGGGGGATTCAGGCAGGGCGGCTTTTTCCGGCCGGACTTGCGGGGTTCGGATATTTTCGGGCAGGTCGTGATATTCCAGCAGCGCTCCGCGTGCGACGACAACCATGTATTCGATGCAATTGCGCAGTTCCCGGATGTTCCCGGGCCAGGGATATTGCAGGAGCGCCCGCAAAGCTTCCGGTGAAATTCCGGAGATGGGGCGGTTGTTTTCGCGGGCGAATTCCGCGGCGAACCGGGCGACCAGCTGGGGGATTTCCTTGCGGCGTTCCCGAAGCGGCGGCAGTTTGATGTTGACCACGCTCAACCGGTAGAACAGGTCTTCGCGGAACGCGCCTTCGGCGACCATGCGGCGCAGGTCGCGGTTGGTTGCCGAAATGATCCGCACATCCACCTTGACCGGCTCCACCCCGCCGACGCGCTCAAACGAACGGGTTTCAAGCACGCGCAGAAGCTTCACCTGGGTCGCTGCGTCGATTTCACCGATTTCATCGAGGAAGATCGTTCCGCCGTCGGCGGCTTCGAACCGGCCGCGCCTCCGTTCCGCGGCCCCGGTGAACGCGCCTTTTTCGTAGCCGAACAGTTCGCTTTCGAGCAGCGTCGCGGTGAGGGCGGCACAGTGAACCGGTATGAACTCCCCTTTGCGTGCGCTTTCCTGATGCATCAACCGGGCGATCACCTCTTTGCCGGTGCCGCTTTCGCCGCTCAGCATGACCGTC
>JAVBSA010000349.1:0-2676 GCA_031556915.1 Victivallis sp. | reverse complement strand
GAAATAGAGATAGGTCTTGTCGTAGGCCAACCGGATGGTCCCTTCGGGGATATCATGATCCCCGCGAACCGCATGGCGGCTCGGGATTCCGTCGGCGATCTTGTAGACCCCGGTAGCGGGCCAGGAAGCGACCGGCTTCTTCAGCGCGTCCGCGAAGAACGGAACCGAAACCGGTGCGATGTCGCCGGGCAGGGTTTGCATCCAGCTCCGCCCGTCCGGCAGCGTGAAACGCGCCTGGAAACTCACTTTGCGCCCGTAACGGACTCCCGAAAGCGGCAGTTCCACCACGGCGGAGTTGGGTTTCACCTCAGCGGAAGCGAGAACGCGCTCCTTCTCTTCGAGAATTTCGAGCTTCGCCGACTTGGCGACGCCGGCGACTTTGAAGCGGATTCCGCGGCCGGCTGCTTCAACTTGTTCCAACGCGAGCAACGGCTTCACCTCGAGCGGTTTCTGCCAGATGTAACGGCTGCGGCCATCCACTTCCAGGCGGAAGAAGAGGTCGTAGAATCCCGGTGCGATTTTGTCGCCGGGGGCGACGGTTACCGCCCAGTTGCGGCCGCTCCCGGTCACGACCGGAGTTCCGAAATCGCCGGCGGGCACTTTGACGGCAACTTTCTTGCCCGTTGCCAGCGATTCGGGCAGCGTCAGTTGGATGGTGAGCCTGCCGCCGGGCGAAACGGCAGGCGCGTCCGGCGTAAAGGCGGCGGCGAACTGATCCGATTTGAAGTTGGCGAGTTCCCCGCCGGAAATATAGACCGGAGCTTCGGTCAGTTTCAGCGTGAGAATGCCATCCTGCGTTTTCGCGTTGTAGGTTTTGCCGCACACTTCGGTTACGGCGGCGCTGTCGGCGTTGAGCGGCAGCTGGAGCGTCGCACCCTCCGGATTATGAGCATAAGCGGCGATCAGGACTTTGCCGCGCTTTTCGAAGAGAAGCACGCGCACCTGGCGGCTGATTTCGAGCTCCCGCAGATATTCGGCGTCGTAAGTCATGCGCGACACGGTCGCCCAGGCGGCGAAACCGGGCTTGGGTTCGCGGACCTGCGAATCCTTGGCGTGGGGCCGCAGAAGCCCGAAATCGAGTTCGCGGCGGCTGGTGGCGTCGTTCCAGAGGCCGATGGGCCAGACGCAGGCTTGCAACCCCGGAATCATCCGGTTCAGCAGCACCACGCGGGCGAGATAGGCCGCCTGCTGAAGCTCGGTCACTTCGCCGCCGGGTTTGGTGGAGTAACCGATTTCACTGATGTACATGGGGACGCTACGCCCGGCGAGCGCGGTGATTTCACGGTCGAGGTTGTTGAGGACATCGACGTAGCCGGAGGCGTCGGGGGACTGGGCGCCGGGAATGTAGGGGTGAAGCATCAAAGCGTCGATATACTTGTCGACGCCGTAGTTGCGGTAATACCCGGTATACTGCTTATACTGGTTGGCGTTCATGGGGTTGATGCAGATTCCGGCGACCGGCTTGCCGGGGTCGTGCTGGCGGACGACTTCGCTTTCCATGGTCATGATGTCCATGACGTCTTTCATGGTGCCGTGGAAGTTTTCGCCGACCATGGGTTCATTCTGCGTCTCCCAGACGTCGACGAGGCCGCGCTTGGAAATCACCTCTTTGGTCAGCTTCGCTTTCTGGAGCAGCAGTTCTTCCGGCGTATAGGGAACCATCTTTTTAAAGGGGTTCATGATGTTCATGCAGCGGATGATTTTGATCGGCTCGCGGGCGGCGACCGTCGCGGCGTCGGGCGGCGTGTCTTTCGCGTCCGCCTTCTGGAACTGGGTGAAGAAAAGCTGGCGGTCCCATTTGGCTCCGCCCAGGCGGCGCATTTCGGGATTCAAACCGCCCCAGACGCCGAAGGCGGGGTGGGGGGTGCTGTAATAGTCTTTGGGGAGCGGGGTGGTCAGCAGGATCGAGGTTTCGGCCGATTTCTCGACTTTGCCCTCTTTGACGATTTCAGCGACAATCTTGTAATAGTCGGGGCCGGGGAGTTCCACCTTCAGGACGCCTTCACCCGGCTTGCTTTCCCGGGTAAAAAGCGAGCGGCCGAAGGCGTCGGTTGCGGCGATCCTGAGAGAACCGCCGTTGACATCCGCTTCGACCGTGAACGCTGGAACTTCCTCGAAAATCCGGATCGCATTGGGGAATTCGAACCGGATCGCTTCGGAACTTATTGGCTTATTTTTTTTTTGCCCGGCTTCTTCCGAGGCCGGGGCGGTGCTTACTTTGATGTTGTCGAGGAAGATCTTGCCCTCTTTGGTTCCGGGTTTCACCCGCCAATAGAGCATGACCTTCTTGACATCTTTGCCCTGGGCGTTTTCAGGGAAGGGGCCGAGGACATAGGTGAGATTCTGCCACTCGCCGGTCAGCTTGGCGGGGGTGGTCATGAGCTTCTTCTGATCCGCGCCCTTATAGAAGAACTGGATCGGGCCCTTTTCGGCCTGAAGCATGACTTCGATGGTGAGCTCGGGGCCGCCTTCGGCCTCCGAAGTGCGCGCATCGAAGGTGATGGTATAAAGTTCATTGGGAACAAGATTCACCCCCTGGACGATATCGACCCGCTTGCCTTCGGTCGGCTCGACGGCCAGGCACTGCTTGCCGTCGGTGGAATCGGTCGCGTCGATCCGCGCAACGGCCTGGCGGCTGATCCAGAATCCGCCGGTGCCCTTTTCAAACGAACCGTT
>JAVBSA010000576.1:0-9455 GCA_031556915.1 Victivallis sp. | reverse complement strand
CAAAAGGTAGCACGAGTCCTCGCTTTTTTCAATTTCTCAGTTTTTTATGGGATATCTGTGAATTTTCAATTTTCAATTCCAGCAAATGAGTATGAAGAAAACTGTGGAATATCGGTTCGAGGGAACGTCGGGGCCGCTTGTCATCGGCCTCCACGGAGCCCCCGGCTCGTGTTTCCAGATGAACCTTCTGCTCGACCGGCTCAATATCACGGGGGAACACTTCCGGCGGCTGACCGTCACGCGCCCGGGCTACGGCGGCACGCCGATCGCCTCGGGCGAAAGCATCGCCGACCAATGCGATCTCCTGGCGGAGCTGCTCGATGAACTCAAGCTCGACGAGCCCGCCGTCATGACCGCCTTCTCCGCCGGCGGAATCCCTGCGCTGGAATTCGCGCGCCGGTATCCGGAACGGGTGTCGAAGCTCCTGCTGCTTTCCCCCGTGACCGGGCAGCTCGCCATGTTCGGCGAAAACTCCGCCGAACGGCTGTTCAACAGCATTCTTTACTCCGGCGTCTTCATGCGGATCGCGGTCTTTTTTACAGAGCTTTTTCCGCGCCTGGTTCTCCGGTCCCTCCTGAAAGAGATGACCCGCATCCGCGGCGACGCCCTGATCTGCGAACTCGACCGGCTGGCGGCATGTCCCGAAGACAGCAAATTTCTGCTCGACGTCATCCGTCTCGGCCTCCCCTTCCGCCACATGAAGCGCGGAATCTGGAACGACGACCGCAACACGCTCGGTGCCGACGTCAACCTTTTCCGCGATGTAAAGCAACCCATCCTGATTTTCCACGGCACACGCGACGCCGACGTCCCCATCCGCCAATCGGAACAACTCCGCAAACTCCTGCCCTCCAACACTGAACTCATACGCGTCCCCAACAGCGGCCACCTTCTCTTGCTCCACCCCCAATTGCCGGAACTCCGTCAACGCGCCGCCGAATTCTTGCGCTGATCCGGTTTTTTCCGGGAAACGGTTGTCAAAAGGCGACTTCGGCGTTATATTACCGGTAATAATATAAATCTGTAGCAGAAGGTACTGTTATGCTTGCCGACCAACTTCTTCTTGAACTTGCCAGAACTTACGACACGCCTCTTTTCGTCTACGACGGCGATATGGTGGTCGAGCGTTATCGTGATCTTTTCAAATTCATTCCTTATGAGAAGCTGCGCGTCTGTTATGCGATGAAGGCGAATTACAATCCGGGTTTGCTGACGATGCTCCGCGATGCGGGCGCGAGTCTGGATACGGTCAGCCCCGGTGAAGTGGTGATGGCGTTGAAACTCGGGTTCCCGAAGGAGCGTATCATCTACACTGCCAACAACATGACCGATGAGGAGTTTGAACAGGTTCTCGGTACCGGTGTGGTGATGAACATCGGTTCTCTTTCGCGGTTGGGCAAGATCGCGAAGAAGCATCCGGGCATGTCGGTTTGCCTGCGTTTCAACCCCGACGTCTGCGACGGCGACAGTGTCAACACCATGACGGGCGGGGATCTCACCAAGTTCGGCATCCTGCTGGACGCGGTGGAGGAGGTGAAATCTCTGGTCAAGGCGGGCAACCTCAAGGTGGTCGGTCTTCATGAACATACCGGGAGCGGCTTGCAGAAGACGGAATCGGTTTATCAGTCGATGGCCAAGTTGATGGCGATTGCGACGCCGGAGAATTTCCCCGATCTCGAGTTCATGGATTTCGGCGGCGGCTTCAAGGTGCCTTACCGTCCCGGTGAAGAGCGGGTGGATTATATCGGCATGGGTGCGGAGATTGCCCGCCGGTTCAAGGAGTTCACCGAACGTTACGGCCGCAAGCTCGAGATGCTGTTCGAGCCCGGCAAATACACGGTGGCGGAAGCGGGGTACCTTTTGACCGAGGTCAATACCGTCAAGCACAACCGCACCCGCACGATTGCGGGTTGCGACTCGGGGTTCCCGCAGTTGATCCGGCCGGTGCTTTACGATGCTTATCACCATATTGTGAATCTCTCGAATCCGAATGGCGCGACGCATGTTTACGATATTTGCGGCAACATCTGTGAGACGGGCGACCGGTTCGCCGAGCAGCGCGAGATGCCTGAAATTCGCGAGTACGATATCCTGTCGATTCAGAATGCGGGTGCTTACTGTTATTCGATGGGCGGGGTTTACAATATGCGTTCGATGCCCGGCGAGGTGGTCGTTTCCGGCGGCAAGGTGAAATATCTCCGCCGCCGGTTGACGGACGAGCAGTTGTGCGGCCAGATTTTAAAGGAATGCGAAACGTTATGAGCAAGGGCTATTCGGCGGCGCTCGATCTCTCGGGTAAAGAGGCGGCGTTTGCGCTTTTCTCCGGGGAGGAGTTGTTGTGTTCCCGCCTGGTTCCGATGCGCGGACGCGATTCGTCGGGCCTGGCGCTTTTCGTAGCTGACACGTTGAAGGAAAAGGGCGTGGAGTTGGGGGAGGTTCGGCGTTGGAGTGTGGGTTCCGGTCCCGGCAGTTTCACGGGGATGCGCCTTGCCGCCGCGTTGGTCGAGGGGTGGAGTTTCGGGAAGGAGCTGGAGAGCCGTTGTGTGCCTTCGGCGGTTGCGTTGGCGGCCAATCTGGATATGGGCGGGAAAGTCGGGGCGTTGTTTGACGGCCGCAACAGCGAGCTGATATTTTTCGGGTTGGAGTGGAAGAATGGGGAGTTTATTCCGACCGGGGAGGAAAAGATTCTGAATGCCGATCAGGCGAAAGAGTTTTTTGCGGAGTATGAAGGGCGATTGATTGCTTTGGAGTCGGATGAGGCTGCGCTGCGGAAGCTGACGGATGTGGAGATTACGACGTTCGCGTCGATCAAGCCGGAAGCGCTGGTGCTGGCGAAGTATAAAAAGTTCGACAATAATTTAAGCGACCTGGTTTACATCAGGCCGGCGGTGTTTGTGTAGGGAGGGCGAAGCCGACCGGGTCGGGCTTGAGGTGCCGGGCGTCTCTGTAGGGAGGCGAAGCCGACCGGGTCCAGGGCCTTTCGGCCTTGGCGCGGATTCTCAAGGGCGCGAAGCCCTTGAGTGGAGTTTGAGGCAAAGCCTCAAGGTTTCTCGCGCGCCGGTGACGCTGAAATAGGAAAATTTGTAAAAATTTTCCGCCACCAGGCGGGCGACGGTTCTTTGCACCGACAGGTGCAAAAACCAGCCCCCGGAAGGGGGCATCCCCGTTCCCACGGTTCCGCATATGAAGAATCGTGGGAGCCTGACAGGGGTCGGGGTCTGTTTGACCTGACGGTCAAAGCAGACCGTCGCCCGCCTGGTGGCGGAAAATTTCTTGCGAAATTTTCCTTTTTCAGCGTCACCGGCGCGCGATAAAGCTTGAGGCTCCGCCTCAAACTCCGCCAAGGGGCTCCGCGCCCCTTGGATCCTCGCCAGGGCCGAGTGGCCCTGAACCCGGGCGGCTTTCGCCGCCCCAACTATATCAATGGAGACTTATATGCTTGAACAACTGATCCCCTCGCGGCACCGGAACATCGTCGCCGTCGAAGCCCTCGACAATCACGCCGTCTTCTTTCAGCACGGCAACTCCTTCACCGTCCCCTTCACCCCGAAGCTCCTGCTTTCCACCCCGAACCAGCTCGACGGGTTCACCGGCGAAGCTGTCGTCACCCCCCTCACCGGCGACATGATCCTCCGCTACCTCGCCACCTTCCCCACACCCGACGTCTACGACGAGGCCGTCAAATTCCTGAAAAAAGCCAAAACTCCGTTCTACCTCTTCCGCGATTTCTCCCAGCAGATCCTCCAGCAGGAAGGAAGCAGACTTTTCGCCGGAATGGAGTTCCGCGACCTCCGCCGCTTCCAGTTCGACCTCGAAGTCCTCACCACACCCGGTTTCGACTTCCCCAACCCCGACCGCGAAGAAGACGCCATCGTCATCATCTCCATGAGCGACTCCGCCGGGTACGAAGAGGTCATCTCCCAGGACACCATGACCGAGAAAGAACTGCTCGAAACCCTCGTCCAACGCATCGCCGAACACGATCCCGACGTGATCGAAGGCCACAATATCTGCCGTTTCGACCTGCCCTACCTCGAAACCCGCGCCAAACGGCACAAAGTCAAACTCAATTTCGGCCGGAACAACACCCCGATCCGCAAACGCTCCAGCCGGTTCACCCTCGCCGAACGCATGGTCAATTACACCCGGTACGACCTTTTCGGCCGCCATGTCGTCGACACCCTCCACCTCGCCATGTTCTACGATATGTCGAACCGCGACCTCGAATCGTACAACCTCAAATATCTCGCGAAACACTTCAACCTCGCCTCGCCCGACCGTACTTACGTGGAAGGCAAGGAGATCGGCGAAACCTGGCGGAGCGACCGCAGGAAACTTCTCGACTACGCCCTCGACGACGTGCGCGAAACCCGCAGTTTGAGCGCGCTTCTCAGCCCGAGCTATTTCTATCAGGCCTCCATTTTGCCCATGAAGTATCAGGATGTCATCATCCGCGGCTCGGGCAGCAGTCTCGACGCGCTTTTCGTGTCGGAATATCTCAAGGCGGGTCACTCGCTCCCCTTCCCCGAAGAGGCGCGGCGTTTTGCGGGAGCCCTCACCCGGACCGACCGCACCGGAATCTTCACCAACGTCTGGCACTGCGACGTGCGTTCGCTGTATCCTTCGATTCTGCTCGCGGGCGACTGGGCGCCCAGCCGCGATGAACTCCGTGTCTTCCCCCGTCTCCTCGGGGCGTTGCGGCAATTCCGGCTGGAAGCCAAGGATGCCATGAAGCAGGCGAAAGATCCGGCGAAAGCCAGGGAATTCCAGGCGCTTCAGGGCACCTTCAAGATTCTCATCAACTCCTTTTACGGATATCTCGGGTTTTCGCAGGGGACCTTCAACGACTTCGACCTGGCGGAGAGGGTGACGGAACGCGGGCGTGAAATCCTCGGGATCATGCTTGATTTCCTGAATGATTCCGGGGCGGCTGTGTTGGAGATGGATACCGACGGCATTTACTTTCAGCCGCCGCCGGGGGTGGTTGACGAAGCGGAGTTTGAAAAAAGAATTCAGGCCGCGCTGCCTCCCGGAATCGAGGTTGAGCTCGACGCCATGTACAAGGCGATGTTTTCTTACAAGAGCAAGAATTACGCGTTGCTCAGTGAGGACGGCACGGTCGGGATTACGGGAGCGGCTTTGAAATCGCGCGGCTTGGAACCGTTTCAGCGGCGCTTTATTTCGCAGTTGGTGGAATTGCTGCTGAACGGCAGGCCGGGCGAGGTTGAGACGATGTATCTTGCGATGCGGGAACAGATTGAGAAACGGGAACTGCCGTTATCGGCGCTGGCCAAGAGCGAGAATTTGAATGACTCCGTCGAGACTTACAAGAGGAAGATTGCCGCCGGAACCGGCCGCCGGAGCGCGGCTTACGAGTTGGCGATCAAGTCGGGGCGCGACTATCAGGCGGGGGATCAGGTGACCTATTATCTGACCGGGGAGAAGAAGAAGGTGTCGGTGGTGGACAACGCGAAGCTGTTGGTTGAAGCTCCGGAAGGGGAGCGCGATGACAACGTGGCGTATTATCTGAATAAATTGGATGAGCTCTACGAAAACTTCCAGGAGTTCCTGCCGACGCCGCTGGGGATTTGACAAGTGGGGAGGCGGAGCCGACCGGGTCCAGGGCCTTTCGGCCTTGGTGCGGTTTCCAAAGGGTGCACAACCCTTTGGCGGAGTTTGAGGCGGAGCCTCAAGGTTTCTCGCGCGCCGGTGACGCTGAAAAAGAAAAATTTCGCCAGAAATTTTTCGCCACCAGGCGGGCGCGGTCTGCTTTGACCGCCAGGTCAAACAGACCCCGACCCCTGTCAGGCGCCCACGATTTGGCATATATAAGCTGTGGGTGTCGGGGGATGCCCCCTTCCGGGGGCTGGTTTTTGCGCCTGGCGGCGCAAAGAACCGCGCACGCTATGTGGCGGAAAATTTTCTACGAAAATTTTCCTTGTTTAGCGTCACTTACGTGCGATTATAGCTTGAGGCTCCGCCTCACACTCCGCTTATGGCTATGCGCCCTAAGAACCGCACCAAGGCCGAAAGGCCCTGGACCCGGTCGGCTTCGCCTCCCCTACAGGAACGCACGGCACCTCTGGCCCTGGACCCGGTCGGCATCGCCTCCCCACTTTCCCCGCCCTTGACTTTTTCCTCCCGGCAGGGTAAATTAAAAGATGAATTTACAGACTGATTTCCCGGCGATCCTGGACGGCTCCATGCTGATCCTCATCTATCTGGCCTACCAGCTGCCCCTGCTGCTGGCCTCGGGGCTCTTTGCGCGCCGCGTTTCCCCGCGCAACCTCTTCGAATACCTCGCCACGGCAGGACTGCTCTACACCCTCTTCATGATCGCCATCCCGGGCGTTCTCGGGCTTGTCGGCCAATTCAACGCCTCGGCCTTTTTTCTGGCGTCAGTCCTGATCGGCGGCGTCGCCTTTGTCACGGAACGGGAACAACCCAGACTCAAACTGCCCCCGCTGAAACTCAAATGGACGGAATTTTTGCTGATCCTGCCGATCGTCGCCGTCGTCGGTTACCAGTGGCGCGCCTACGGCTTCCTGCCGACCGTCGGAACCGACGCCCTGATGTACCACCTCTACTACCCCGCCGAATGGCTCCGCACCGGCTGGATCGAACGCATCAGCCAACCGGGAATCATGACCTCCACCTACCCCTGTTACGGTGAACTCATTTTCGGCTGGCAGATGGCCGGAATCCAAAGCGATTTCTTCGCCAAAAATTTCCAGTTCTTCTTTCTCGTACTCGGGTTTTTCTGCGTGGTCGCCGCCGGGCTCGCGGCAGGATTCCGCCGGCCCGCCGCGCTGGCCGCGGCACAGGTCGCCGTCCTCTGCGGAATCAACCTCCGCAACTGCTCGGTCGGCAACACCGACGCCATCACGGGCGCATTCCTGCTGTCGGGCGTCGCCTTCCTCATCATCGCGGCCCGGCGAAACCGCATCGGTTTCTTCCTGATGGCCGGCAGCGCCTTCGGCGTCTGCGCCGGAACCAAACTGCTTGGAACCATGCTCGCCCCCTGCGCCTTCCTCGCCGGTGCTGCCGCCCTCTGGTTCCTGAGGCCCGCTTGCAGGAAAAATCTGCTGTGGGGCCTCCTGACCGCCGTTTTAACCGCTTCGCCGTGCTTTATCGCCAACTGGATTTCCGCCGGGAACCCGGTCTTTCCCGTCCGGGTGGGCCCGCTCTTCGCCAACTACATGACGGCCGATTCCGCCGCGGTCGGTTTTAACCGGCAAAGCTGGAGCTTTTTCGTCAACGCGGAATCCAACAGCCTGGCCATCCGCACGGCGATCTCCCTGCTGGTTTTCCTCGCGGCAGCGTTCCTGCCGGGCCGGAAGCGCAGCTTCCGCACCCTCGCGCTTCCCGCCCTGGGCGGAATGATTCTCCTGCTGCTGGCAATCCAACTGGCGGTCTACCCGGCGATCACCCAGGCACGGGCGATCATTCCCCTGGTGATGCTGACCGGCTTCTCGTCGCTCGCCCTATTTGAAATCATTTCGAAACGGTTGCCGCCGTGGCTGTTCGCGCTTCTATCGCTCGCGGCGATCTGGGTAGTTTCCTCCGGCAATTTCGACTATGTCCACCATACTTCGGGGATGCTGCTGGTCCTCGCCTGGGGCGTGCCGCTGCTGCTCTGCTTCTTCTACGCGAACCGGAAAATCGCCGTCACCGCCGGCGTTCTGCTCGCAACTCTGCTTGTGCTCGACGGCAGCTACCGGTTCGGGGTCTGCAACAACGTTTCCTCCGGCATACGGCGGCAATTCCTCGGCGATGCCGGCGAAGAGGCGCGGATCATCCTCAACCGGGCGGCGGAAGGCAGAGCGCTCCGCATCGCATTCTGCAGCGCCTATTACCTCAATTACATGGGGGAATCCTGGCAGAACGCGCTGCTCTCAATCCCCGTCTCCGAATCGGGCGAAACAGACAACTGGCATTACCGGACGCTGGCCGAAGCGCGCATCCCCGTCCCCTACCCGGTCTGGCTCAAGCGGGTGCGCGACGCCAAGGCGGACTATCTCCTGGTCGATACGGCGACCTACCACGCCCCCGACGGCCGCCTGGAACTGGAATGGGCGCTCGCCCACCCCGAACACTTCCGCAAACTCTACCGCGAAAACAATATCGCGCTCTTTGAAGTCAAAAAGGAGCAATGAAGCGATGGCGGAATTGTTGCGCGGCGAAATTTCCCGCATCATCTTTGAGAGCGAAGACGGCGCCTTCGCCGTGCTCCGCCTCCGCACCGACGCCACGCACGATTACGCCGTCCGCGGCCCCCTCGGCGGCCTCCTCGCGGGGCAGGAGGTGGAACTCTCCGGCGTCTGGGAACAGCACGCCGAACACGGCCGCCAGTTCAAGGCCGAGAGCTACCGCCTGATCCTGCCCGATTCGCCGGAGGGGCTGCTGCGCTTCCTCGGGTCCGGCATGATTCCGGGGATCGGCCCCAAAACGGCGAAGCTGATCGTCGATTATTTCGGCAAAGACACCATCGCCAAACTGGACAAAGGCGTTTCCGCGCTCCGCGAAGTTCCCGGCATCGGCCCGGTCAAGGCGGAATCGATCGCTTCGAGCTGGAGCGAAAGCACCGGCCGCCGCGACAGCATGATCTTTTTGCAGGGGCTCGGCATCACCCCCGCCTACTGCGCGCGGCTCTTCAAAGCCTACGGCGACGCCGCGACGCAGGTGGTGAAAACCAACCCCTACCGCCTCGCCGAAGAGGTGGACGGCATCGGCTTCCTGAAAGCCGACGGTATCGCCAACGCGGTCGGGATTCCGCGCGATTCAGTCCAGCGCATGACCGCGGCCGCAGTCTTCTCGATGAACTCTTTTGTCGGCAACGGGCACGTCTGCGTTCCGCTCGATTCGCTGCTCGCGGCGACCGTGGAACTCACCGGGCAGGCGCCGGAGCTGGCCCGGACCGGCATCGAAAGCGCGGTGGAACGGCGACTGCTCCGGGTGATGGACGGCAACATCTACACCCCTCAGCTGGCCCGTGCCGAAAGCGACCTCCCCCGCCTGATCCGGATCCTCGCCGCGCAAAAGGAGTTCGCCGGGCAGAAATTCCGCCGCACCGCGCCGCAGGAGGGAATCTCCTTTTCGGAGGAACAGCGTCTTGCGGTGGACCGCTCCTCCCAATCGCCTCTCTGCATCATCACGGGCGGGCCCGGCGTCGGCAAGACCACCGTGATCTCGGAGATTGTGCGCCGCGCCCGCAAAGGTGGAGTCAAACTCGCCATGGCGGCCCCCACCGGCCGCGCCGCCAAGCGGATGAGCGAAGCGACCGGGGTGACGGCCAAAACCATTCACCGGCTGCTTCAATTCGATCCCGCGACGGGGAAATTCACGCACAATATCGAGTCGCCGCTGCCCTGTGAACTTCTGATCGTGGACGAAGTTTCGATGCTGGACCTGCCGCTTGCGCTCTCGCTTTTCCGTGCGGTTTCCCCCGGCACATC
>JAVBSA010000651.1:0-6248 GCA_031556915.1 Victivallis sp. | reverse complement strand
GGAATTCCTGACTCCGGGTGAGAACTGCATCGCCGTGCACACCTATTATCAGGGCTTGATCAACCGGGTATGGGTCAGCGGCGACAACCGACACGGCCTCATCTGCGATCTCGTCTGCGGCGAAAAAACGTTGCTCTGTTCCGATGAAACCTTCCGGATGCAGGAACATAGCGGATTCTCCATTGCGGGAAAAGTCGGTTACGAAACCCAGTATCTCGAACGTTACGACGCCGCCTCCCCCGAAGACGGTTTCGAACACCCCGAGTTCGACGATTCGTTATGGGTTCCGGCCAAAGCCGATCCGAACGCCGACTATACGCTATATCCGCAACCGTCACGCATGCTGGAACTTGAAAATATTCCCCCGGCCGGAATCACGAAAGAAAACAACATCGTGCGGATCGATTTCGGCGGAATCTTCGTCGGCCGGCTGCGCCTCTCGGCCGACGGCCCCAAAGGCGCCGAAATCGTCATGCGGTTCGGGCAGGAGTTGAATGCCGACGGCAGCGTGCGCCACGCCATGCGCTGCAACTGCAATTATATCGAATATTTCCGCCTTTCCGGTCGCGGAATGGATCAACTCAACCAGTTCGATTACAAGTCGTTCCGTTATGCGGAGCTGGAATTGCCGGACGGCGTCCGGGTTGAGAATATCGCGCTGGAAGCGCGCCATTATCCGTTCGAACTGCGGGTAAAACCGAACCGGACCGATGAAACGTCGCTCCGTATCTGGCAGCTCTGTGTCGACACCCTCCACTACGGGGTTCAGGAAGTGATTCAGGATTGCATGGACCGCGAGAAGGGATATTATCTCGGCGACGGCTGCTACAGCTTGCTGACCTTCTGTTTATTGACACAGGATTACACGTTGATGGAGAAGTTCTTCGACGACTTCTTCCGTACCTCCTTCATCAATCGCGGGCTGATGACCTGCGGCAATTGCAGTTTCATGCAGGAGATTGCCGAATATCCCTTCATTATGATCAACCTGGCCATGATGTACTGCGAATTGACCGGCAACCGGCAATTCATACTCGACCGGTTCGACGCGTTGGCGGACATCCTGGATTTCTATCGCGAAGAATATGCCGCCCCCAACGGGTTGCTGGTCAATCTCGACAAATGGTGCGTCGTCGAATGGCCGATGAATTTCCGTGACGGGTACGACGTGGATATCACCGAGGGCCAGGTGTGCAAGACCATGCACAACGTCATCAATGCTTATTATATCGGCGCGGTGAAGAGTCTGAATAAAATCGCCCGCCTGGGCGGACGGGCTCCCTATGCGGATGCGGAGCAATTGCAGAAAGCGTTTATCGACGCGTTCTGGGATCCGCAGAAAAAGCTGTTCCGCGACAGCACGGAGAGCACGCATATCAGTTTGCCCGCCAATTTATTTGCGTGGTACTACGAACTGGCGCCGGCGGGAGCGGAGTTCAAAGAGAACGTGTGCGCCATGATTCGCGGGAAGCGTTTGACTCGAAGTGTTTTGTTTGAGACGTTTCCGATGTTCTGTTCGTTGATCCGCGACGGGGAGGAGGAGTTGTTTTACGATCTTCTGACCGACAAGGACGCGTGGCTGAATATGCTTGACGAGGGTGCGACCCGGACGTTTGAGAGTTGGGGGGCGGACTTGAAGTGGAACACGTCGTTCTTTCATTTGACGCTGAGCCTGGGCGCGGCGTTCCTGACCGACTGGGATATCAAAAACATCTTCCGGTGGGGATGAAGAAACGGCGTTAAAAGCCGTGGGTGTCGGGGGATGCCCCCTTCCGGGGGCTGGTTTTTGCGCCTGGCGGCGCAAAGAACCGTCGCCCGCCTGGTGGCGGAAAATTTTTCAAATTTTCCTTTTTTAGCGTCACCGGCGCGCGAGAATACGTGAGGCTTTGCCTCAAACTCCACCAAAGGGCTCCGCGCCCTTTGGAATCCGCGCCAAGGCCGAAAGGCCCTGGACCCGGTCGGCTTCGCCTCCCCTATTATGGGACGATCGCACCGTTTGCTTCCAGCAACTCCCTCACGTCTTTCATCGGGATTGCCTCCGGCTCCACGTTCTTCTTCACCGACAACGCCGCCAGCGCTCCCGCCGCCTGGCCGGTCGCAAAGCAGGTCGCCTGGACCCGCAGCGCCGAATTGGCCAGCCGGTCACTCGAAATAATCCGGCCCGCACCAAGGAAATGCGGCGTATTCACCGGAATCAACGCGCCGATTGGCACCATGGGAACAATCCCCGGCTTCAGCTCCCGCTTGTCCAACCCCAGTTTATGGTCATGGAGGTCAATGGGATAGAAGGCATAGCAAATCGCGTCGTCCCAGTGTTTCCCGCCGGCGTAATCGTCAGCGGTAACCGTCTTCCTGCCGACAAAAGTACGGGTCTCGCGGACTCCACATTCCGTACAACTGAATTTGAACTCCAATTTCTCCAATCCCGGCTGCGTCCGGAAAAAGCGGAACATACGCATCAGGGAGGCGCGCCCGGCGATTTCCATCTCCGTCCGCCCCTTGGAATCCGCGGCATTGATTCCGGTGATATGGTTGGAGTTGTGCCCCTCCCCATAAAAGAAGTTGCGGTTGAACTTTTTCGCCCACCCCATATCCTCGGCGGAAAGACGGCCGGCGGCAACCTCTTTGTCGAAAGCCGCTTCAAGCGCATCCCAATCGAGCTTGTCCGTATCGTAACCGAACGCATAGACGCTGAACGTGCCGGGTTGGCAGCTTTCGGGGGTGACAAGCTCGGCTCCCGCGATTTTAAGCGCATTAGCGTCGCCGGTACAGTCGATCACCCGCTTGGCGGCACAGTCGTAGAGACCGTCTTTGCCGCAGAGCGTCAACTTGACATCCTCCGGGCGGATTTCCACCGCGCCAAGCATGGTATGAAAGCGGATATCGACGCCGGCTTCCTGAAACGCTTCGTCGCAGAGCCCGGCGAAAATGACCGGATTGACCCACAGCTGCCGACGCCAGTGCGCCCGGTATTCCTGCGTCAGGTCCGGAATCGGATCACCGGTCTCCTGACGGGTTTTCTCGACCAGATCCCAGCCGATCCCGGCTATGACCTGTTTATCCCAGGCGTGAAAGATGCCGGGGAAACAGATTCCGCCGACGGTGAGGGTTCCACCCGCGATGCCGTTCTTTTCCACCAGAAGCGTCGAACAGCCGGCTTTGGCGGCCTGGATGGCCGCGCAAATACCGGCGGGCCCTGCGCCGATTACAGCGACATCGAATTTCTCAATACTCATTTTTTACCGTATTTTCTTTTCTTTAAGGGTTGTATTTTCAAAGATTATACGATACCTTCCGTCATAAGATTTAGCAAGTTCAAATTCAGGAGGATTCCATGAATATTCAATTTTTTACCGCCGTGCTCGGCGCCGGTTTGCTTCTCGCCGGCGGATGCGCCAGCCGCGATCCGGGATTTCAGGGAATCGTCTCCGGCGCGAAAGAAAAGGTGTTTCCCGCCGTCGTTTACATCCAGGCGGTCAGCGGCAACCTCAAAAGCGGCAAAGCACAGAACGAGGTCGTGAGCGGGTCCGGCGTCATCATCTCCCCCGGCGGCGAACTGCTTACCAACTTTCATGTGATCGACAAGGCACAGAAGATCCGCTGTCAGCTCGAAGACGGCCGCGCCTTCCCCGCAACCGTCGTCGGCCAGGACAAAGACATCGACCTGGCGCTCCTGAAACTGGAGTTGCCATCGGCAACGCCGCCCCTGCCCTATGCCCGGCTCGACCGGCACGGCAGACTGACCGAAGGCGACTTCGTGATGGCGATGGGTGCCCCCTGGGGACTCAACCGTTCGGTCTCCATCGGCATCATCTCCTGTTCGACCCGTTACCTGCCCGACACCGGCAACTACAGCCTCTGGTACCAGACTGACGCTTCGATTTCACCGGGGAACTCCGGGGGACCGCTGGTGGATACCCAAGGCAACGTGGTCGCCATCAACACATTGGGGCGTCTCTGGGGTGGAGCCGTGGCCTTTTCGATTCCGGCCACGACCATCGCGGACGTGCTGCCGCGTCTGCGCGCCTACGGCGGTGTGAACTGGGCGTGGTTCGGGCTTAACTTCCAACCGTTGCGGGACTTCGACCGCGATATCTATTTCGATTATCCCGACGGGGTCATGGTTTCCGGTACGGAGCCGGGGAGCCCGGCGCGCAAGGCGGGCTTCCTCCCCGGCGACCGGATCACGGCCATCGCCGGAGAAGCGGTCACGGTAAAAACCGCGGAGGAGCTGCCCGACTTCCAGCGCAAGCTGGGTTTGCTCCCCTTCGACGAGCCGGTGAAATTCACTGTTTTCCGCCACGGCAGGGAAGAGTTTCTCTCCGTCGCCCCCGTCGCCAAAGGGGAGCTTGAAGGGGAAGAGGCGGCGTGTCCGCGCTGGGGCTTCACAGCCAAGGCGATCAACCGCTTCGATACGCCGAACCTCCACTTCTACCGCAACGACGGGGTCTATATCTACGGAATCGCGCCGTACGGCAATGCGGGGCGCTCCAATCTGCAGCAGAACGACATCCTCGCCTCCATCGACGGCAAGCCGGTCGTCACGCTGCAGGATCTGAAAGAGATCTACGAGAAAGCGTTAAGCAATCTGGATTCCCGTCCCAGGGCGACCTTCGCCGTCCTGCGCAACGGGAGACTTTTCCAGGTTGTCATGGATTATTCCACCGATTACGAAAAGGAGTGAAATGATGAAGAAACCCGTTGCCGCAATCCTCGGTTCAGCCCTGTTCGCCCTGACGCTGACGGCTTTCCCCGCACCGGGGGAGCTCCAGGCCCTCAACCGGAAGCTGGTTGAAACTCTCTCCGGCTCGCTGGCGGAGGCGGAGTACTCCTTCCTGCCCGATAAGAACGGCAAACGGCCGGAGCTTTCGGTGGGATATCTCTGCCCCAACTGCAACTCCATGCACTACACCACCGGAGAAGAGTATCTGGAGGAGGAGCGCCCCTTCAAGGTCCCCGCCTACGCGCTCTCGCCGCGCGTATTCATCTCCTCCGACATCGGGATGAGGCCGGAATGGCTTGCCGGGCTCGAGCTCTCCTTCCGGGGAAAGAAATATCCCGTTAAAATCACCGCCTATTATCCCGGCCGGAAAAGCGTCCGGCTGGAGACGGAGAGCGATGTGGCGGGAGTCGTCCCCCTCAAATTCTCCCCGAAGGCGGAAGGCGACCGTTACGCCTTCTTCCGGGTTACGGAAAAAGGGATTCCACTGGCCGGAATCCGCCCCTGGCAGGATCAGGCGGTGACCCGCGAGCTCGTCTCCGGCAAAGAGTTTGTTCCGACCGCCGCCAATGTATTGATTGTGAACGCAGCCGGGGAAGTGATCGCGCTCTCCATGCAGGCCCGCCAGATTCCCGGCGAAGGCGTCACGCCGCCGCCTTCCGAATGGAAGGGCGTCCCGGCGGAAACATTCGAACAGGAGATCAAAAGCTTCGCCTCCGTGCTGGAAAAGAATATTTACCCCGTCGCCATCCGGCTCCGTCCCCAGCGGCAGCTGACCGGAGTTGCCGCCCGCTACCGCCGGGGAAACAATGAGGAGGAACGCAACGAGGTGAACTGCATCGCCATCAAGCTCCGGGACGGCAGGGTCCTGGTCAACGCCGCCCTTTCCCCGGCGGAAACCGCGCGGCTGCAGAAGATCACCCTCCAGGCGGAGAGCAAGGAGATCGCCGTCCGCTTCGAAGGTTCGCTCCGCCACTTCGGCGCTTTCACAGCCGTTCCGGAGGAAAAGCTGCCCGGCGAAGGAATCCCCTTCTTCGAGGGCGACGGCGCGACCTTGAGCGGAATGCCCGTCTTCAACGTGAAAGCCGAGAATTACGACGGCGCTCTCGACCTCGCGGTCATTCCCGGAACGGTGGAGGCGTTTTCCGTCGGCTTCCGCGGCATGGTCGTTCCGGAGAGTTCCCGCCGGCAGGGGGGGTGCTTCTTCACCCGCGACGGTGTGCTGCTCACCTTCCCCATGGAACGGCGGAAGCTGGAACGGGAACGCTACTCCTCGCGTTCCGACACGCAGGAGGTTGCCGCCGCGATGGTGAGTACGCTCCTCCGCAACTTCGACCCCAACAACGTTCCGCGGCAGGGCGAGGAAAAAATCGCTTATCTCGGCGTGGAGTACCAGGTTCTCGACGAAGAGCTCGCCCGCGCCAACAACGCATCCTCCTACACCAGGAATGGCGAAGAGGGGCTGCTGGTCAGCTTCGTCTAACCCGGTTCCCCGGCGGACCGGATGGGAATCAAGGTGACGGACATT